>CAYVGP010000219.1:0-1508 GCA_964451135.1 uncultured Methanosarcinales archaeon | reverse complement strand
CTTGGCGAAGAAACCTCTGGAAATGTTCTTTGGCAAGCCGCATGCTCGGATGCTCAAGCATTGCCTCAAATGACAATTCCCCATAGAGATTTCTAAAGTACTCGCTTACCTCTTCAATGTTGGGCTCGGGAATGGGCTCTAAATCTGAGTGAAAGTTATCTCTATGCGCAAAGCTGTTCATTCCGCTGAGCTCAGTTTCCAAGTCAGTGGTTTCATGGTTCGTGAAACCCCTGTAAGGCTGATTGTAGGAATCCGAATTCATAATGTCCTCGGGCATGTTTGTTGTGTCCATTTTAAATCTAGTCTGGATTAAGTCATGGAATTGACAAAATTTACATACCTTGCGATGATTAACCCGAAAATCTTGCGGTTTTCTATTCTTGAAGTGCCGGCGCAACAGCGTTCTCCTCTTTCAGCGTTGTCAAGAGGACTGACGCTTCTTTCTCAGGTTTGTTGTTCAGGCAATGATGCGCTGGATTGCTCGGCGAGTAATACCTCCCATAATATATGAATGGGATGCTGTCTGAGGAAAAACGGAGAAGAGGCGTGGTTTCTGTGTAGAAATGCGGATGATATATGCTTTTCAGAGCTTCCCCCACCATCAACCCTCCTGCAATTATGTTGGTGACTACGATGCTTGGGTTGGGAACGTATTGGCAGCTTTCAGGGTTTATCCTGTTTCTCCAGTTTTTATCGCGTTCGTCAAGTGAGCGTATGAACTCTGTAATGTTCTCCTGGCAGTCAATGCAGCGAGTCCTGCCAGGAAGGTAAACAGCAACCTGAACATTAGAGGTGCTCAACCCAGCATCTATGTATCTTATCTGCTTTTTAAGGGCAAATTTGTTTATGTAAACCCTTGCGTCTAAATTGTCAACACAGCCAAGTACGACATCGTAATGGTGGTCTTCCAGTTCTGGTATGCTGGCATGACCGTTCTCAAACACCAGCTTTTGGGGGTGTGCCCTCACTGAAACTGAAGGGTTTATCTCCCTGATTTTCTCTGCTATGCTTTCTGCTTTGTTCCTGCCTATTCCTCCGTAAAGGAGAGGTTGCCTGTTAAGGTTGGTTTCCTCTGCTACATCATAGTCTACTATGTGCACTTCGCCGGCCCCCAGATTGGCAAGAGTCAGGGCAGCGTAGTTTCCTATCCCCCCTGCGCCAATAATAAGAAAGCTCATTTGAGAGACCTCGCGAAAAGAAAGGGGAGGGCTATCTTCCACCTGGCTGTTTCTACTCTTGTGCAGCAAGTTGTAATGTGCCTGAATAACTCCTTCCGGCTTCCTCTCATCTTCTAGAACTATTAAATTTTTCCTAACAAGGTTAGTCACAATTCCTGCAATAACCGCGCTTGAGAATGTCCCGTCTCGAGAGATTTGTTCCTCCAAGTTTAAGGAGTTAAGAGCATCCCTAAAAGAGGCAGCATCATTCTGATCGTCTGGAAAAAACGAACAGAGAAACCCCTTGTATGAATTAGAGCCTGCAATGAAAACAGGAATTTTTCGTTGTAT
>CAYVGP010000218.1:0-1559 GCA_964451135.1 uncultured Methanosarcinales archaeon | reverse complement strand
GCCTCATCTCAATCACCCCCCGAGCGCCTGTTTCTGGCTGTTCTCAGCGTCAGCCCCTTTACCTGATGAAAGAAGAGTTCTGCTATGGTTTCGTTGCTTGTGTCAATCATTTTTTCCACCTCGTTTTGTTAAGCGCGATTGCCGGCTGCAAAGCTGGCGAAGAGCCGCCATAAAAACAAAAAACCCATCGAGGGCGAGGCGGAGTTGGGGGTGTGAGGGGGCCTCGCCGGCTCGACTTGATAACTGAAACAGGAGGCGAGGTTTAAATACGCTACGCCATGGTGTCCAGTGGGGAGTGGAACCGCAAAAAACCCCGAGGCAAGCTATCCCTTGAAGAATTCCAATAAACCCTCTCAAACACAAAACTTTTCCGCCCTCTCAGAACTCTGTCAGCTTCTTGTCCTCGTAATGGATTATCGTGGTTGTGCCGTCCTTTCCGCCTGTTATCTTCTCTGTTGAGATGAAGTGGTCCTCGTCCAGCTTCTTGACCCTTCTCTGGAAGGCCTTGTAGTTGAGCTTGCCGCCGCTGCCCTGGTACTCCTTGAAAAGCTCCCCTATCCTGCAGCCCGGCTTCTTCTTTGCCAGCTCAAGGATGGTCTTTTCCTCCTCTGACAGCTTGCTTATCTCCTTCTGCTTGAAGTCCCCTATCTTTGACAGGGCTGCCTCCGCGTCCTTGGCCTCTATCTTCCTGCTCGCCCTTTCCTCCGCGATAAGGCCCGCCTCCCTCAACAGGTAGAGCCCCACCCTCACATCTCCCGCGACGGCAGTCCTCTCCACTATCTTCATGAATGCCTCTTCATCCCAGACTCCCGGCACGAACGCGAACTCCGTCCTCCTCCTGAGTATGCCCTCAATCTCCCTTCCGTTGTAGGGCCTGAAGTCTATAACCTCGGGCATGAGCCTTGACCTTATCCTGTTGTCTATGGACGCTGCCCAGTCCGCGTCGTTTGTTATCAGTATTATTGACTTGCGGAACACCTCCTCCAGCAATGTGTAGAGGAAGTCGTACTCCTCTGCCTTGTCAATCTCGTCAAACACAAAGACTGCGTTCTTCTTGTTCACTATGTGCACAATCATTTTGAGAAGCTCGTCCGTGCGCTTGTTCTGCGTCAGGGGGTAGTTCAGCTGGTCGCAGAGCTCCAGAGCAACCTTGTAGCTTGAGTTCTTCTGCCAGCAGTTGACGTAAAGTGCGTAGATGTCGTCTGTCTGCTCCTCCAGCTCCCTGAGAACGTGCTTTGTGGCAACAGTCTTGCCTATGCCCGGCTTCCCTGTTATTATGAGGTTTCTCGCGTTTCTCTTGTCAAACAGCGGCTTTATTGCGTTCGCAATGGCAAACTGCTCGTTCTCCCTGAACTCCACGAGTTTGGGGATGAAGGAGAAGTCAAGCGCAATCTCGTTCCTGAAAAGCGATTCCCCTTCCCTCAGCACCTTGTCAAACACGCCGGCCATGCCCGAAGGTAAAAAAAAGGATTTTATAAGGGTTGTGTTTGCCGTATTTTAAAATAGTGGAGAACCCATCACTTAACCCTCTTCCCGCACTGGGAGCAGTACCTGTCCTC
>CAYVGP010000217.1:0-1570 GCA_964451135.1 uncultured Methanosarcinales archaeon | reverse complement strand
GCAGAAAAAGAGCCCTCTGCTGAGCCCGATAAAGAAGAGCCCGCAGAGAAGGAAGGCCCGGAAGAAGAGGAAGACAAAGAGAAATGATGTTCATTCTCCAGTGCCCGAAGTGCAACAACAGGATGAGGTACCATACAAGCGCAAAGTTCCTCACAGGCAAAAGAAAAAAATGCGTTTACTGCGGATTCAGCATGAGCGTCAGGGAGTCTGTGATCAAAAGAGAGGAATGAAAGCCCCTTATTTGTACCTGTTTTTTCTCAAAACATCAGCGTGCTCTTCAAGAATTTCAGGGCTTCCGAATTCATTGACGAGAAAGGGGTAAAGCCGGTGCTTAATCCAGAGGTTTTTTGGGGAAACATAAAACCTGAGGACGTCCCCGAGCGTCACCCTTTCCTCCAGCACCTCGCCGTTTCTACGGGAGATGTTGCCGTTCTGGGCGACCAGAAAAGAAAAGTATTTTCTCATGCTGAACCACCTCAGAAGATTGTAGGGGCTCTCCTTCTGCACCGGCTTTCCGTTCTTGGAAACCATTTCGTGCTCGTAAATCAAATCCCTCAGCTCCCTCAGGGTGTATTCCCTCTCAAGCAAAGAGGCGCTTAAAGGTTCAGGAGGGCCGCTCTCACGGCAGGCCTTTGCCCTCTGCGTTGCACCCCCTGTTTTTTTAACCATCCCGCTTGTTTTGTTCAGCTCCTTCACAAGAAAGGGCTTCAGTCCTCTTCTTGCCGAAACAACCAAGAAGGCGCAGTGCTGAGGCGAGATGTCAAAGTATTGCGCGATTTCCTCCCACGTCCTTGAAATGCTGCCGAAATACTTAAGCCGCAGAAGCTTCACGTGCAATTCGCGCAGGTCCCTCTGCCCGGAGTCCCTTGATGCTGCAACATACTTTGAGAATGCGGTTTCTATTTTTTCAGCAAGCGTTGTGGCCGGGGAGTCCCCCCCTACCTCCTGTTCCTCACCGGCAATTGTTTCCTCCAGACTGAGGTCTGGGTCACCAAAGCGTTCATAAAGTGGTTCGTGAAGGGAGCGGGAGAAGAAGGAAGGGTCCCTCCGCCATTTCCTGACAAAGTTGGTCAGACGCCAGCTCACAGCAGTTGCCAAGTAACCAACAAAATTTCCTTTGTCAGGATTGTAGCTTTCCAAAGCGTCATAAAAAGCGCCAACGCCCTCTTCAAAAAGGTCTTCTCGGGGAACTCCGCTTCTAATATGCATCCCTACCTTTTTCATTATGACGCGGAGGTTTGAGGTCAGAAGCTTGTCTCTCGCTTTTATGTCCCCTGTTTGCTTGTATCTCTGAAAAAGCTCAACCTGCTTTTCCTGCGGAATCAAAGAAAACTCTCCCACTCTTTTCTTAATCTCTTCCCAGCTTTTAGTTGTTGTTCTTTTGAAGTCCATTAGTGTCATCACGGGCGGTGTTAAACAAACAAAACGAGCAAGGAAAACAAGCTAATTAATAAAAGTTACTATTGCAGAGTGTTAAACGTTTATATGGAGAAGGGGCGCTTAAACCCCCAACAATGTATTCTCTCATGACATATGTCACCTTTAGAATTTTGTGCTGAAATCGTTGTAT
>CAYVGP010000216.1:0-1574 GCA_964451135.1 uncultured Methanosarcinales archaeon | reverse complement strand
ATGCAAAAATTGCCAGAAAAAACACAACCCTCCAATGACACCATTGTCCTGAGGGATGACACAAAAAACAACATGCCCGGGCTCTGGGAACTCAGCGTGCATAAAAAACCGCGAGGGGATCAGGAAGAGCAAGGAAGAGGAGGGTCGGCCTGAGCAGGCAAAAAGAGAGAAAGAGGATACACCAAGAATGACTCATTTCTTTGGCAAGCTGGTTAATAAAAAAGAGAGATGGCGCCCCACTTGTGCTCCACTTGTTTACCTTTCCACTGTTATGAAGAGGCCCTTCTCTGTTTCCAGCCCGCTCCTTGTCACAGCTATGAACTTGAGGTTGTGGCTGCCATCAGAAAAGGAGCGCGTCCTGGCGTAGCTGTCGCAGTTCCTGCACAAAGTGAAGGGCCTTCTTCCGTTGTCGCTGAGCTTCAGCTGGGCCACCTCCTTGCCCAGGGAAACATTCAGAAGAACCCTTCTGGGATTCACTGATGCGTTCGGAGGCCCGTTGATTTCTATTGAAGCAGGAAGGCTGTCAACATACACGCTCACAGGGGACTCAGAAACGAGGTTGTTGCCCTTGTCAAGAAGGGTGAACTCGTAGCTGACCATCTGGCTGTCAAAAGCCGTGAGATCAAGGGAGAGATAGCACTCCTTGTTAGAGCCAGAGGGGCATTCGGCTGAGGAGTTGGTCCCTATAAGCGAGCCGTTGGCGTCATAAACAAGCAGGGTTGCCTCAACGAGGTTTGCCTCTGTGTATTTGACGCTGAAGAGTCCTGATGTGTAGCTGTTCCTCCTGGGTGTTGTGGAGCGTATCCTCGGAAGCCTTGAGTCCACCCAGAACGAAACAAGCTCTGAGTTTGCGTTGCCTGCCTCGTCCTCTGCAGAGATATTTACAACATGAAAGCCGTCGCTGAAGCTCACAGTCCTATCGTAGTCTGAGCACCCTGAGCACAGGCGCTTGAACCTTGGCCTTGAAACAGAGAGGTCAGTGTAGCCCAGAGCGTCTGCCTCCTCGTCAAGCAAGATGTCAAAGGGGACCTTTGTTGAGGGGTACACCTCTGAGTCAGCTGGAGAGAGTATTTCCTCAAAAGACGGGGCTGTGAAGTCAACAACCACATTGACAGGCCTGCTCGAGACTGAGTTCACAGAGTCCCTAAGGGTGAAGTAGTAGAATATCTCCTCTCCGTCATACGGGGAAAGGTCCGCGCTTATGACGCACTCTCCCCTCGTGCCAGGAGGGCAGGTGAAAGAGGACACGTTATGCACCCCGGGGTTCAGGGAGCCGTAGGTAAGAATTACCTCCTTGAGGTTCTCCTCGTTGTATTTGACCAAAAAATCGCCTGTGGCAAATTTGCCCTTCTTGGGCTCTGTTGAGGATATCTTAGGGGGCTTTGTGTCAACCTCCAAGTCAACTGATGCTGTGTACACAGCTCCCCTGTCATATGCGTTGATTGTGATGTGGTGCATCCCGTCCCTCAACGTTACTGTCCTGTCATAGGTCTTGCAGTTCCTGCAGAGCGTCTTCTCCCTTCCCCCATTATCAGAGAGGGCTAATTCGTCAACCTCCCTGAATGTCTCAATCT
>CAYVGP010000215.1:0-1610 GCA_964451135.1 uncultured Methanosarcinales archaeon | reverse complement strand
CATGAGGCTCTTCAAGAGCGCTGAGGAAATGAAGGGAAGCATAGATGAAAACATGAAAAGGGAGATAGAGTCAATCCTCACAAGCGGCCAACGGGTCGCTGTCCCGTTTAAGAGCGTGAGCATTGAGAGGGGAGAGACGATGTTGCTTGGGGTGGGCATCCTGAACATCCTTGACACAAGGGACTTCGCGCTTTCGGTTGTGTTTTCAGAGGCCCTTGACAAGTCTGATTCTCCAATCTGCGCTGCCGCTTCTCCGGGGTGCCCGCAGGACTGGGAGATACAGTACCCCGAGGAGTTCATAGTTGGCCAAAACGAGCAGGAAATAAAGGATATACATGTGAGGCCGAGCAAGAACGCGCCCTCTGGCAGCTACATATTCAACCTCACTGTTTTTGCAAACGCCACAGGCGCAAGATACCCTTATGATAACACAAAGAAGATAATAATCCTGGTTCCCTAAATCTCCTTGTCCCTGAAAAGCTCCTCCTCAATCTCTTCTTTTCCGTTCTTCTTCTTGTAGGGCTCCTTCTCAAACTCCCCGTACTTCTGGAGCCATGACTTTATTTGGGAGATGACCCAGACAATGAGCAGTGCAAAGGCGAGGTAAATCAGTCCCCGCAGGGTGTCTTCAGCTCCCAGCGCCTCAGCCTTTCTGGAAAGCGCAGCAGCCAGAAGCACGTACGCAGAAAGATGCTTTTTTCTCATTTTTTCGTTGAGCTGATTATGCTGAAGAAACTCTCGGGGTCAAGGCTCGCTCCCCCCACGAGAAAGCCCTCAACGTCAGGCATGCTTATGAGCTCTTTTGCGTTGCCGGGCTTCACGGAGCCGCCGTATATGACCCTTGTTTTTTCAAGAAAGGGAAACTCCTTGCTCAGCACCTTCTTGATATGCATGTGCATCTCCTGGGCCTGTTCGGGTGTTGCGTTGTTTCCTGTTCCTATTGCCCACAACGGCTCGTATGCAAACACCACTTCCCCTTCCCCTGCCAACTCCTTGAGCGCGCTGTTTTCTGGCAGCGACTCAATGAGCTGCTCCCTCACATAATCAAGGTGCCTGCCGCTGTTTCTCACATCTATTTCTTCCCCCACGCAGATTACAGGGGTTAATCCATGCCTCAATGCTGCCTCGACCTTTTGTGACACGTTTTTGCTTGACTCGTTGAAGAGGGTTCTCCTCTCCGAGTGCCCAAGTATGACAAAGTGCGCTCCTGCATCAACAAGCATTAAGGGAGATATCTCTCCTGTGAACGCTCCCTTCTCCTCCCAGTGCATGTTCTGGGCCCCTATCATGATTCCTTCGCAGGCAAGCTCCTTTGCTCTGCTTATAATGGTGAAGGGAGGGCATATAAGCACGTCGCAGCTTCTCTCATTGCCTTTCATAAGTTCGCAGAGCTTAGAAAAGAATATTTCGGCTTCCTCAGAAATCATGTTCATCTTCCAGTTCGCAGCAACCAGGGGTTTGCTCATGCCTCTGACGCTTCTTTTTTGTTTATATATATTTTTCGTTGCCATGGCTCTGTTGCTCTGCCTGGGAGGGCTTTTGTGCATGCGCACTCCCCCTCATTAGCCCCCGCCGCAGGATTCTGCTGTTTTGTCGTCGGAAAAAAGCGA
>CAYVGP010000214.1:0-1669 GCA_964451135.1 uncultured Methanosarcinales archaeon | reverse complement strand
GCTTAAAGTGGCTCTCCAGACACTTGAGTTCGGAAAGGACTTCAACGTCTTCGTCAACAGGCTTGTGGATTCTGTCATCATACTCATAGCAGCTTATCTTGCATCAGCCATTGCGTCAATCATACTCAGCTACTGGAGCCACAGGTACGCAAAAAGAGTCAATGCAAAGGTTGACAGCGACGTTCTTCCCCTGCTTCAGCGCACAGCAAAGATACTTATCATTGCGATAGCGCTTATGATGATATTCGCAAGATGGAACGTGGAGATAGGCCCCCTCCTCGCATCTCTGGGAATAGCAGGCCTGGCAATTTCGCTTGCCCTGAAAGACACCCTTGCAAATGTTTTCGGCGGAATCTCCCTTATACTTGACAAGGACTTCAAGGTGGGCGACACCCTTCAGCTTGACACAGGGGAAACAGGAAGGGTGATAGACATAGGGCTGAGAAGCACAAAGATAAAAACATGGAACAACGAGGTGATTATCCTGCCAAACGGAAGCCTCGCGAACTCCAAGCTCATAAACTACGCCCAGCCGGACAGCTCAGCCAGGCTTGTCCTGCCCTTCAGCGTTGAGTACGGAAACGACCCTGACAGGGTCAAAAGGGTTGTGCTGGAAGCAATCAGGAAGGTTGAGGGAGTGATGGGCGAGCCAACCCCGTTCATAAGGTTCACTGAGATGGCTGACTTCTCCCTTAACTTCAAGCTCTATGTGTGGGTTCCGTTCTACAGCGACAGGTTTTTTATGAAAGACAAGGTAAACTCAGCAATCTACAATGCGCTGAGAAAGAACAGGATAGGCATTCCTTTCCCCACAAGAACTGTTTATCTTGAGAAAAAAACCAGGAAAAGAGGCTAGTTTCTTTCTCGGACGAGGTTTTCAGTCCAAACCCAGCCTATCATCCGAGGAGCCCAATAGCTCTTTAAGCTGGGGAAATCTCCGAGCCCCGGGTTTTCATCAACCGGGAAATCTTCTCCACCAAAGAGGGCACGTCCCTCTCCCCCCTGATGTCTGTTTCAACAAGGTCTGTTTTTGAAACATACCTTATAACCGGCTTTCCGCTCTGCTTCACCCTTCTGTAAAGCTTCTCCTGGTCTTTCAGGGGGTAAGGCTCTGTGGGGTCCAGCACATACACAACAACATCTGCAAGGTGCTTTATTGCAAGCAGGGCTATCCTCTCAAACCTGTTCATCTTCTCAGGCCTGGCCAAAGTGCCGGGAGTGTCAAACACCTGCACCCTCTCTTCCCCCACCATCAGGCTCCCTGCGTTTATTCCCTTGGTGGTGAAGGAGTAGTTGCTGACGCGGGCTTGGGCTCCTGTCATCTTCTGGAGCAGGGTTGTCTTTCCAACATTGGGAAAGCCGTACACAACGACTGTTTTCATTCCCTCCTTTACGTCAGGAAATCTCCTCATGATGCGCCGCGCCTCATTTATCTGGGAGAGGAAAGGGGCAAGCCTCTTGAGTATTGAGCTCGCCCTTCCCAGAAATTTTGAAACTAAAAACTTGGCTGTTTTAACGTCCCTAGCGTTTCTGCACTTTTTTGAGTATTCCCCTGCCAGAATCAAAATCTTCTCTGACGCCCACGAAACGCTGGCCAGAGCCCCCCTCACTGCCTTAACATCAGCCTCCTGCACGAGAAGCTCCCTGTAGAAGAGAGGAAGCTGCGATA
>CAYVGP010000213.1:0-1699 GCA_964451135.1 uncultured Methanosarcinales archaeon | reverse complement strand
GCAGGCCTCGCAGCTGCATTCCCCTGACAAGCGCAGCACAAATCCGAGTTCGGAGTCATGTCTTAATTTTCTTTCCACCTGCTTGAACGCGCAAGGGTTATTAAAAAATCTTTTCAAAATCCTGAATCCCTGCAGAACCCTCCTGCCTCATCAGCCGCAGTTGCGGGTTGGCAGCCCCCCAAAAAGCAGAGCCGGGATTGCATCAGGTAAAAGCAGGAAAATCAGAAAGCTTAAAAACAGGGATGAACAACATCAACGAGATGGGAAGCGAGGCGCTCATGGCAGACCTGTACCTCCTCACAATGGGGCAGGCCTACCTTGACTCAGGAAAAAACGAAGAAGCAACCTTTGAGCTCTTCGTGAGAGACCTTCCTGAGAACCGCGGGTTTCTCGTTGCAGCAGGGCTTGAGGACGCCCTCAGCTATCTCTCACATCTCAGATACGCAAAGGAGGAGATTTCCTGGCTCAGAAAAACAGGGCTTTTCAGGGAGAATTTCCTGAAATACCTGGAGAAGTTGAGGTTTGGGGGCGAGGTCTGGGCTGTTCCTGAGGGAAGAATAGTCTTTCCGAACGAGCCGCTGATAAGGGTTACTGCCCCCAGAATACAGGCCCAGATAGTTGAGACAAAGCTCCTGAACACAATCGGCTTTCAGACAATGATTGCCACAAAGGCATCAAGGGTGGTCTATTCAGCAGCAGGAAGGCCTGTGGTTGACTTCTCAGCAAGAAGGACACACGGCTCAGAAGCCGCGCTCAAGGCAGCAAGGTCGTCATTCATTGCAGGGTGCGCTGGCACAAGCAACCTGGAGGCAGCAAAGAAATACAGAATACCTGTTTACGGCACCATCGCCCACTCCTTCGTGCTTTCATTTGACACCGAGACTGAGGCGTTCAGGGCTTACTCAAAGAGCTACCCTGACAACACCATACTCCTTGTTGACACATTCAACACTGTCAGGGGCATAAGAAACGCGATTCTCGTTGCAAAGGAGATGAGAGGCAGGGGCTGCGAAGTGAGGGGCATAAGGATTGACTCCGGGGACCTTGCGAAGCTGAGCAAGAAGGCAAGGAATATGCTTGACAGGGCAGGGCTTAACAATGTGAGGATAATCGTCTCAGGAAACCTTGACGAGTACAAGATAAGCGAGCTGATGAGGAAAGGAAGCCCCATTGACTCTTTCGGTGTGGGCACCGAGATGGGCACTTCTGGGGACGCGCCCTCCCTGAACGTTGCCTACAAGCTCGTGGAAAACAGGGGGAGGCCTGTCATGAAGCTCTCAAAAGCCAAGGCAACCCTGCCGGGCGTGAAGCAGGTATTCAGGCAGTACGGGAACAGCTCCATAAAAAGGGACGTGATAGCGCTCCGCAACGAAAACATTGAGGGAGAACCCCTGCTGGAAAAGTGGATGCAAAAAGGAAGGTTGTGCAAGAAACTGCCGGCTCTGAGCGAGATAAGGGAAAACTTTCTGAGGGATTTTGAGGCGCTTGACAACCGCGCAAAGAGACTCGCAAAACCCAAAAAAACCCCTGTTGTTCTCTCCCCCGGGCTCAGGAAGCTCATTGACAAAACAAAGAAAACGAGTTCTTAAAAACAGAGGCATCATCTTTCGCAGGCACTCAGTTCTGCCCCAGCATTCAAGTGCGCTCTTAAAAAAAGGCGCGGGAGTGATGCTTTTGTTTGACAAAATTTTTATAGTGC
>CAYVGP010000212.1:0-1726 GCA_964451135.1 uncultured Methanosarcinales archaeon | reverse complement strand
ATAGTAACTGTTCTGGACAAATATTACGGTCCAGGGCGATGGGCTCTGAGCCTAAGCGGGTACAGCAGGGAAAAGTGCTTCACGCAGGGCAGCTTCCGAAACGCCGCCTGCCAGCCGACGCCGAAGTCGTATGATTTTTTGTTTTCAATGCCATGCTCATTGTCAACAGGCTCGGGGACTCTTTACATTCGCTGAAAAAACAAAAAAGGTGGTGTTTATGGAAAAAAAGGGGCAGGGCACAGTCGTTGTTGCTCTTATTATTACTATTCTTGTAGGAATATTCGTTCTTGTTCAGTTCTCAAAAAATGAGGGCATACAGCCCAAGCAGGGCCAGACAGTTGAGGAAGCAGCAAGAGAGGCGCTGAACTCCTACGCTGAGCAGCTCAAAAACACTGTTACAGGCATACTTGCAGAGTCCACAAGGAAATCGTCGTATGAAACAGGCGCAAACGCTCTTGATGCCCCGAACAAGTACTTTGTGAGTTACGGCAGGCCCACGATTCCCGACCTTGAGAGCGTCAAGCAGGCAATGCAGTCAAGAACAAGGGAGTTCTGCAATGCAGAGCTGGAAAACCTTCAGGGGCAGGAGTTCGGAAACGTTGTTTACAAGGAAACAGGGGCATTAAACAACATAAAGGTGTGGGTTAGCGACCTGGACCTTGTTTCAGGGGACAAGGACGAGGGATTTGACGTCAGCGGCTCTTCCAGCGCAGAGGGGCCTGTGATATACATTGACCCGGCAGTGCAGGAAGTAAGCCCCGGAGACACAGTGGAGGTTGAAGTGAAGGTTGACAAGATGTCCAACCTTTTCGGGTTTGACATATCTGTTTCTTATGACGATTCATTGCTTACTTTTGAGGGGGCTGATGACGGCGGCTTCCTCACATCCGACGGGAATGGAAATTTCGGTTTGGTCACGCCCACAGCCAGCAACGGTGTCATATCAAACATTGTTGGCATAAGGACAGACCCCCAGCAGATAGGGGTTGACGGCCAAGGAGTGCTTTTCAAGCTTCGATTCACTGCCAATGCAGAGGGAGAAGCAGACCTGGGCTTTGCAAAATCTGACTTGTACGATTCATCAAACAACGTCATGAGCGACCTTGTTTCGCTCGGAGGAAAAGTGATAGTGAAGCAGCCTCCTCTTAATCCGCCTGTTCCGCAGAACCCATCAGGGGGCGACGCAGTTATTAAGGGAAGCTTTGAGATAGAGGGCACAACAGAAGAGGTGACTGTTCCCTATGACTTCACAACATCCATATCAGACCTCAGGTTCTGGTACCTTTACAGGACAATAAAGGGTTGGGTTGAGCAGAACGTTCTTTCCCAGTCAGCGTGCAACAAGATGCCCATAGTAAAGGGCAATGCCTCAAACGAGGCAGGGGTGTGCTTTGCTCCTATACTTAATGATAACATTGTGGATGAAATTATGGAGGACGCGATTGGAGAGCTGGAGGCAAGGTTTGACGGCGACGTGGAGTGCAGCTACGAGGTCAAGTGCAGGAATGTGGAATCAGTCTTAGATTACAAGTGCCCTTGCCGAGGCGTGGATAATGTGGAGAACTGTATTCCTTGGCCGTGCCGCTGGTATGAGATCAACAAGAGCTGCACTGTCGGAGGGTGCGGCAACGACGTTGACTGCGAGAACCCCGCAAATTACGGGAAGCCCCCCTGCCAGGACGAAGCAGGCATCAACTACACTGCCCAGTGGATTTTCGGGGAAGGA
>CAYVGP010000211.1:0-1729 GCA_964451135.1 uncultured Methanosarcinales archaeon | reverse complement strand
CTTTTCCCTTTCAATAAAGCGCTTTTTGAGCATAAGGTAAGTGCTCTTTATGTCGGCCAGGCTGGACTTAAGGATGATGGGGTCCAGGATTTCCCTTTCAAATGATATCAGGCTTTCCAGGCTTCTGCCCTGCGCCTTCTTAATTAAGGGGGCGGCCTGCTCCTCTGAAAATCCGAAAACCCCCCTGAGGCTTTTGTAGAACTCCCCCTCAAACCTGCCCTCCTTGATTTTCGGCTTCAGCTTTTTCTCAAAGATGGTGTTTATTTGATCATACGAGAGGAAGCCTGCGGAGAAGTACTTCTCAGAGAACTCCTCAGGGCTCATTCCAAACTCCTCTTTCGCAACTTTCTTGAGGTAGGAGGGGTGTATTTCCTTTAGTGCCTGCTTGGGTGTTGCGTAGAAACCTATCTCCTCAGCGCTTTTGCCAAGAAAATCAGATATCTCAACAGGCGAGAACCCGGCCACGTGGTACATCAGGAGATGCCTCAGGTGAATGTTTATTGCCCTCATGTTCGCCCGGGAGAGAAGAAGGCTTGAGCTCAGGGAGTACCTTATTTTCTGGAGGGTGTCTTCACCGGTCTTCTCGCCTGCAGCTTTTACAAGGGAATTGAGATACTCGTTTTTTGCAGAGCTGAACACTATGTTTTTGTAGATTACGTTGTAGAGAAGGAAGGGGCCGTCAATATTGGCGTTCTTGGTTAGCTCGTGGGCCGCTTTCTTCACGAGAGGCACCTGCTGGCTCAGCTTCTCAAGCACCTGGTTTCGTCTCAGCCATCCGCGAGACACACGGTAGATTCCAAAGTTTTTCTCAAGGTCAATTGTGTTGCTGTACCTGTCCGCTGTCTTTCCCTCAAAGGCGGTCCAGCTGTTTTTGTCCTTTATTATGGTCATGGCATCGTAGTATTTTTGTTCTGCGCTGCCCTGAATGCTTCGCGAGAGTATCTTAATCTCGTCAAGAGCCCGCTCTAAAGCGTGGTCTGCCAGCTTTGAGTAGGCAGTGATCTTCTTTGTGGAGAGAAACGACGGGGGGTTTCTGAGCGCAGCGTCTTTGAGGTATGCGCCGAGCGCATTGACACGGGCCTTCTCAAATATCCTGGCTAAATCAGTCTCAGAAACATCCTCTCTCTCCTCAAGGATGTCGTGCCCCAACGCAGTTATCTTCAGTACAAGCAGCTCTTTTTTCAGCTCGTCTGAGAGGGAAAAAGAATATGAGGAAGTCCGCTGGTGGGCAGAGCCAAGAGCTGACTGGAGCTTGTTCACAAAAAGAAGGCTTTCCAGGGCGTGTGCTGAGAAAAGCCTGCCTGATGCCCTGTATTTCAAGGAGCTGTCTTTTCTCTCAGAATAAAGAGGTATCAGCTCTTTTGCAGCTGAGAGGAGGAGGTAGTCCTCAAAGAAAACCGGTTTTGGTCCGAGGGAGTCCTCAAGCAAGAAGCGCGAGGCCTTTTTTATGAACGCGTCAAGAGTGTCCTCTTTTGCTGAGAAGTACAAGTGCTGTGTGTCTTTTTTTGAGAGGGTGCCAAGCCTGAATGAATCCAGGAAATTGTCAGGATTCAGAACATCTTCTAATCTTTGGCTGCTTTTTATGCCTGACATGCACCGTGCAGTTGCAATTTGCTTTAAATATTTTTCTACTTATTTTTACTTTTCATTGGTGATGTATTCCAAATCTTGTTTCTTACGTAATAGATGTTCTGTAGTGCCTTTCCTATTTTCATCTCCTTCATTTCTT
>CAYVGP010000210.1:0-1734 GCA_964451135.1 uncultured Methanosarcinales archaeon | reverse complement strand
GTGTTGTGCTTGTTCGCGCAGCTGTCCGTGAATTGGCGAATGCAGCCAAAGGGGCCTTTCACCCCTGCTCGTCCCTCTTAACTTCCTCAGCCCCTCATAAGGGGTTCCCCTGAGCCAAATAAAAGCACCGGTTGTCAAGACACTATTCTCATGTGGTTATAAAAGTTATTAAAGCTAGGGGGTGAATCGTTTAATAATGGATTTTGACATAAAGAAAAGGCAGCTCGGGCTCAAAGAGAAGTACCCGAAGAACGACCTGGATATTGCTTATGCCTTCTCCAAACGGGCTTACAAGGAGCTGGGGAATCTTGTTAGGGGAATAATACTCTTCGGTGCAGCCTCAAGAAGGCAGCCCCATCCAGGGGGGGACATTGACATTCTCATTGTGCTTGACGATGTGTCTGTGGTTCTAAACCAGAATGTAGTTCAGACATACAAAATAATCGCCCAAAGAATAGTCAACGAGGTCTCACGCAGGATTCACGTAACAACGCTCCGCTTCACAACAGTGTGGGAGTACGCCAAGAACGGAGACCCCCTCATGGTTAACATCCTGAGAGACGGCGTCGCCCTGGTTGACACCGGCTGGTTTGACACTCTCCAGCTCCTGCTTTACCAGGGCAGGATAAAGCCCACAAGGGAGAGCGTGTGGGTTTACTTTGCAAGGGCTCCCCAGACCCTTGCCAACTCAAAGTGGCACATCCTCCAGGCATGCCTTGACCTCTACTGGGCCGTGATTGACTCTGCGCACTCTGCATTGATGAGCAGGGGGGTTATTCCGCCAAGCCCCGACCACGTTGCCATGATGCTTGAAAAAATATTTGTCAAAACCAAGGAGCTGGACGCAAAGTACCCCAGCGTCATGAGAAACTTCTTCAAGCTTTCAAAGATGATAGTGCACAGGGAGATTAAGGAGGTGAAGGGGGAGGAGTATGACCGCTACTTCAGGGAGGCAGCAGAGTTTGTGAACAAGATGCGCTCCCTGATTACCAAGAAAGAGGAGAGGGAGCTGAAAAGCGAGCTGGACAAGAAGGCCCAACACTCGCTTCATTCTCGCACCGCCCATCCGCATAAGCACCGCCCTGCTCACAGCAGCAAGCAGGGCTCATCCTAGCAGCGCGTTTCCTCTTGGCTGACTTCTTTTTCTGCTGAAAAGATTTTTAAGCTACTGAAAATTTCGCTCATCATGGGCTTTGAAGAGCAAAAAAGGGCTGTTCTTACAAGGAAGGACAAGTCAAGAAAGGGGGAGATTGACAGGGAAATGCTGCCCATACTGGATGAGATAAACAGCTCTCCCTTCTGGTACACCACAAGCAGCTGCGCAGGAAGAATCCAGCTTCTTGCCAAGCCGTCAAGGAGAAAGGACGAGGCTGTCTGGCTTTACAAGACGCATTCCCTTGCCGAGCCAGAGGATGTTCTTGCTGCGTGCCGCAAGCCCTTCAGGGGCGAACTCTGGTTCAGGCAGGAAGGAATGATACTCCACGCAAGGGCAGAGAGCATTGAGGCAGCCTTCCTTCTTCTCTCCTGCGCACAAAAGTCGGGATTCAAGCACAGCGGGGTGCTGGGAAAGAACCTTGTGGTTGAGATAAACTCCTCAGAAAAGATAGACACCCTCGTGGGCTTAGACGGCAGGATGGTTGTTTCCGCCTCTTACATCCGCCTCTTAACCCTTCTTGCGAATCAGAAGCAGCGTGAGAACTGGAAAAAGATGGAGCGCTTCCTCAAATCCCTGAA
>CAYVGP010000209.1:0-1735 GCA_964451135.1 uncultured Methanosarcinales archaeon | reverse complement strand
TTTTCATTTTCAGCTGCAGGAAGGAGTCATGATTCATTTAAAAATCTTTCTATTAATGACCACTATTAAGTGGTTAATTTTAAAGGTGTGTTGCGAGCACCTCAATGAAACCAGCTATGCGGCCAAGCCGCCACACTGAAACTCCTGAATCATTGAGCAAACACAACAAAACAGTGTCAGCCCAATGTAGAGAAATTAAGGGTTAAGTCAACTTTGTTGTGTTAGGAAGCTGTGATTTAAAAAGTGATTAAAAAAGGAAATAAAAAAACACCATTAAGTTGACAGTGCCGAAATTCAGAAATCCTTAAAAACTCCTTTCAGTTGCGGGTGTTGGAGGGGTGAGAGACATGGACGCTTATGATTTGCCTATAAAGAAGATAGACGAGGTCAGGTGGGAGATACCCAGGGAGAAGGGGATGAGGGTTCCTGCAAGGATATTCGCAAGCGAAAGGCTTCTTGAGTTCATGAAGCGCGACAAGACGCTTCAGCAGGTGAAGAACGTTGCCTATCTCCCGGGAATCTACAAGCACTCAATCGTGATGCCTGACGGGCACCAGGGCTACGGATTCCCCATTGGAGGGGTTGCTGCGCTGGACTACGAAAAGGGAGGAATATCCCCCGGAGGCATCGGCTACGACATAAACTGCCTTTCAGGAGAGGCAAAGGTTACTGACGAGTTTGGCTCTTACAGAAAAATCAAGTCGTTTGAGAACGACTTCGTTGAGACCAGCGTAGAAAGCAACGGCTACAATCTGAAAACAAGACTGGGGCTGCGCAGGATTGTCAGTTACGACAAGGCATCCAAGACCATCACAAAGAGCAGCGTGCCTTTCTTCATGAAGAAGAAGACTGACAAGAGAATGCTCAAAATACGAACAGTGTCAGGAACAGAGATAGTGGCATCAGAGGACCACCCCTTCCTGACCAAGCACGGAATGGTTCCCGCCTCTAAGCTTGAGTCCTTTGAGATTGCAAACACCTTTTTTGAGGGTGTTGAGTTTGAGCCCCAGCCTACGGACATAATTGTGGAGGACCTTGACATTGGCCCCCAAGCAAAGAGACTCCTGGAGAAGAACGGGCTTCTCCCCCTCAGAATGAACAGCGAAAAGCTGCCAATAATTGCTCGCCTGATGGGTTACCTCTTCGGTGACGGGCTTGTTTATTCCTCAAATAATAAGTGGTTTGTCTGCGCCTATGGTTCCAAGGAAAACCTGGAAATCATAAAGAAGGACATTGAGCATCTGGGCTACAGCGCAAGAATATATACCAGAACACGAAAGCACAGAATAGAAAAAGAAAACAAACAAGAAGAGTTCACGGCCACAATCAGCGAGCTCCATGTTTCCTCAAATGGCCTTGCACAGCTTCTTGTTGCTCTGGGAATGCCTTCAGGAAACAAGACAGCTATGGATTACGACATACCCGGATGGGTAAAGTCCTCCAAGAAGTGGATTAAGCGATTGTTCCTTGCTGGATTTTTTGGTGCTGAGATGAGCGCTCCAAAAGCAAGCACAAAGACCTGCCTGTATTGCCCTGTTGTAAGCATGAACAAAAACACCGCGCATGTTGAGAGCGGCAGAAGGTTCTTGATAAGCGTGATGTCAATGCTTGATAAACTCGGAATTGAAACCCTGAAAATATCCCAGTCAGAAACCCTCTCAAATAAAGAGGGCAGAGTTGTCCGCCTGCGACTGATTCTGAAGAACAACGCAGACAACCTCATAAGGCTATATAC
>CAYVGP010000208.1:0-1738 GCA_964451135.1 uncultured Methanosarcinales archaeon | reverse complement strand
ATAAATGTTTCTATTTTTAACTACTATTAAGTGATTAATAAAGGGGGTGTTGTTGATTTTTTAAACATGATGAACGAAACAAAGAAACCGGGCATTGATTGCGAGTGTAGCAAGCGAGGGGTTTAATTTAACAACCCCTTCTTTTGTTGTGTATCCCTCTGAAGAGAGCTTTTCTCACTACCCCTTCACAACCCCCATGGGCTTCAATCTTGCGACCTTCTTGGCTATGCCTGCCCTGTGCGTTACCTCTATCACCTCGTCAACGTCTTTGTATGCTTGGGGAGCTTCTTCTGCTATGCCCTTCCACGAGGCTCCCCTGACAATTATCCCGCGCTTTGCAAGGTCATTAACCAAATCCTCACCCCTGAAGCTCTTTATGGCCTTTGACCTTGACATCATCCTTCCAGCGCCGTGAGCAGTTGAGCCGAAGCTTTCCTCCATTGATTTTGTTGTGCCCACAAGGAGCCATGAGGCAGTGCCCATGCTTCCGGGGATTATGACGGGCTGGCCGATGTCCCTGTATGCCTCCGGAACCTCCTTCATTCCGGGACCGAAAGCCCTCGTCGCCCCTTTCCTGTGCACGTAGACCTTTACCTTTTTCCCATCAACAATGTGCTCCTCAACCTTTGCTATGTTGTGCGCAACGTCGTAAACAGTCCTAAGCTCTGCGTCAGGGAAGAGTTCATTGACAGCGCTCCTGACAAAGTGGCCGAGCATGTGGCGGTTGCACCACGCGAAGTTCGCTGCTGCAGCCATGGCCCCGAGATACTTCTCTGCCAGCTCGCTCCCGGCAGGCGCGTAAACAAGCTCCCTGTCAGGCAGCCCTGCTATCAGCTCAGGGTAGGCCCTTTCCATCTCCCTGAGGTAGTCTGAGCATGTTTGATGTCCTAACCCGCGGGAGCCGCAGTGAATCATTATGGTTACCTGCCCCTCTCTCTCAATCCCGAAGGCCTTTGCAGCCTTCTTATCAAAAATTTTGTCAACATACTGCACCTCAACGAAGTGGTTTCCCGAGCCAACAGTGCCGAGCTGCTTCTTGCCCCTCTTCTTTGCGTTCTGCGAAACAAAGGAGGGGTTTGCCTGCTCCATGCACCCGTATTCCTCGCAGTGCTCCAAGTCATCCCTGTTCCCGTAGCCGTTCTCCACAGCCCACCTCGCGCCAAACTTCAAGACCTTGTCCAGCTCATCGTAGTCAACATTCACATTGCCCACTCCCAGGCCCACAGGGCAGTTCCTGAAAATCAAGCCAATGAGGGGCCTCAGCTTTTCTTCAATGTCCTCTTTTGTCAGGCTGGTTCTGAGGAGGCGGACGCCGCAGTTTGAGACAATAAGACCGTTAGCAGAGAACGTATGCGTATTCATCACGTTAAGGTCATACACGTAACCCTCATACCTAACTTCTTCCACGCTCTCCGCTTGGTCAAAAAGCACCCCCCATAATTTTATCTCTTTCATCTTTTCTTTCAGAAAATCATTGAAGCTGGGGAAATCAAGGCTTATTCTTGCAGGAGACTCCTCATAGTAATGGCGCTCTACGAATCGCTCATTAACCTCTTTGCATGCAACGCACATTGCAACCTCTTTCCAGCTAAGCCCTCTTGCTTTGAGTTTCTTGATTAATCCTATTGCTCGGCTTCTTTTATTGCGCAGTCTCTGCTTTAGCCTGAGGTACTGAGCTGCGATTGCTGCCTTTGCTGCTCTGTCCTTGTTGTACTCAAACCCTATCTGCGTATATAGC
>CAYVGP010000207.1:0-1761 GCA_964451135.1 uncultured Methanosarcinales archaeon | reverse complement strand
GAAGTTCCAACTAATACCTTACAGATCTCAAGAGACATCATAAGTGCATATGAGCTACTCAGCAATGAGACATAGGAAAGCCCAAAAATATATAAAATTTAGCGAAGATTTAAGGCTTATTCCAGGAAAACACAAAGATTTTAAACAGCAACTCACAAACCCCCTTCATGGCAAGGCTTTCTTTTGAGGACATAAAGTTCAGCGAGAACAAAGAGGATATCGTGTGCAGGCTTTACAGGTTTTTTGAGTTCAGGATACCCAAAAAAGAGTTCCCCTCAAAAGCCCATCCAAGGAGTGAGGACAAAGCCCTTGTTCTTGACTTGGAAGAGAAGAGAGCTGAGAGAAAAGCCCTCCAGCTCATCTCCAAGCACATACAACAGCTTGTTTCAAGCCTCAACAGCAAACCAGCTGCCTACATACACCGAAACTCGGGAGTGCCCCTCATAGGGTGCATATACTTCGGTCTTGTGGACAGGGGAACCAATGTGATAGAGGTGAAGCCATTCACCGGCTGCAACCTTAACTGCGTATACTGCTCTGTTGACGAGGGAAGAAACACAAGGTGGGTGGAGAATTACGTTGTTGAGTGGGAGTACTTGGTTGAGTGGTTTGAAGAGCTGGCAAAAATAAAGGAAAGCAACAATCTTGAGGCCCACATAGCCGGCCATTCTGAGCCAACGCTCTACCCAAGGCTTGCAGAGCTGTGCAATGGCTTAAGCAAGATAGAGAAAGTGAAGACAATAGCAATTGACACAAACGGCACGCTACTGACCAAAGAAGAAGTTGACAGGCTCAGCAAGCACGGCCTGAACAGGGTAAACCTCTCTCTTAACGCCATTACTCCTAACAAGGCCTCGCTGATTGCAGGCACGCCCTATCCTGTTGAGAAGGTGTTGGAAATAGCGAAGTACATCAACACAAATATGAAGCTGGTTCTTGCCCCTACCTGGATTCCTGGCATCAATGACGACGAAATTCCCAAGATAATAGAATTCGCTTTAGAGCTCAAGAGAAAGACAGGAAGGATGCCTGTTATTGGCATACAGAATTTCCTGAATTACAAATACGGCAGAAACCCTGTGAAGCAAAGAAGCTTTGATGAGTTCTATAAAGACCTTAAGAGGCTGGAGAAAAAATACAGAGTCAATCTCACTGACTTTTCCAAGATGGGTTTCGCATTTGAGAATGACAGGGAACTCCCGAAACCAATGAAAAAGGACGAGCGAGTAGATGCAAGATACCTTATGCCGGGAAGGAGGAAAGGAGAGCACTTATTCTCAGCAAGGAACAGGATAATATCTGTTTACATGAACAGAGTGCCGAGAAGCATTGAAAAAGTGAGAATTCTTAGAACAAAGAACAACATATTCATTGGTAAAGCTGCTGAGTGAAGAGCAGCCATTACTTCTCAATCATGACTTGGTGCGAAAGCGAGAATCAGGCAGAATCAAAACTTAAAAAGAAAAAAAGAAAAAAGGTTTTAGTCTTAGCTGGCCTCAGGTTTGCTTACCTTGATGTCAGTCAAGGTTGTGCCTGAAACTATGACCTCGTCTCCTGAGAGGTCGTAGTTCTCCCAGTCGCTAAGCACGTTGGTGGCTCTCCTTGTGTCCTGTGCGCTGTATCCAGCCACAAGCACAGCCACGTTGCCGTTGTCGTGCTCAAACGCCTTAATCATTGCCTTGCCTTCCTCAAAGTCAGCTGCGCAGTTTGCAGGGTCGCTGTTAAGCAGCGCCTGAGCTGCGGAGTTGACGCAAGGTCCTC
>CAYVGP010000206.1:0-1801 GCA_964451135.1 uncultured Methanosarcinales archaeon | reverse complement strand
GACTGATTGCAGCCGGAAGAAAGTTTTTCTCGCCATTCTCTTCCCCGCCTGATTCTTGGCAGTGGCGTGTCAGAGCAGAATATCTGATGAAGCCGGCTGGCAGAGGGCTGAAACGCGCATTTAACTCTGCACTTCCCTTCTTGCTTCTTTAAGGCGCGGAAGCGGGCAGGATCCAAAACCCGGGCGGATAAAAGCGGGTTGGTGTTAAGCTTTTTTTGCGCGTTGTTAGGATGCTAGGAGGCGGTCTTTATGCTCAGGGGCTTTGCGCTCTTCCACACTGTTTCAAACATTCCCTGAAGGGCTTTTGCAAAGAACTGGGAGTTCACCCATATTCCCATGTCATATGTGGGGTCAACCATGTCGTCAAGGAGCATGAACACGACTTCCTTGTTGTCAACAACAACAAACCTTGCCCTCACATTCTCGGAGTTTCGCACTTCTGCGAACTTGGAGAAAGCTGCGACAGCCCTCTCTGAATCCTTTGTTATTGGAGCAGTGATCCTGATTGCGACGCCCCTCTCTTTTGCTTTTTCAAGAGCATTCCTGAAGTAATCAACCTTCCGGTTCAGTCCCTTGGAGGTGGTCATGATGTATATTGTCTTTTCAGCTGACTTGAACATTGCGTTGAGCTGGGAGTAAAGGTGGCCCCTGCTCTTTAAGCTCCCTGTTAGGTCTGTGGGGTCAACAACATCCACTCCCTGCCTGTGCAGGAGATTGAGTTCCTCAAGAATTTCGCTTTCCTTCAGCTTTTCAATGGCCTCTGTTTCCTTCATTGCATCCTCTCTTATTCTTTTCTTGACCCTCTCAAGAACATCCTCGGGTGGGAGTGCGATATACTTTATGGGCTTGCCCAGCTTCATTATTATGAATCCCTTCTTTTCAAGGTTCTCCAGAACGTCGTAGCTTCTTGATCTGGGGACGTTTGATATGTCGCTGAGCTCTCCTGCGCTCGCGATTCCCCTGGAGAGCAGTGCTGTCCAGATTTTTGCTTCATAGCTATTTAAGCCCAGGGCCTTTAACTTGTTAAGAAAGCTCTTTTCAACAATCATTTTTGAATGCCTCCGCGCCAGTTGTAATTTTGCGCACCTCAGGTGCGTATTCATAATGATTGCGGCTTTGCCGCTCTAAATAGGTACCCCTTTTTCTCCAGCCCCATACCCTTCAATGAAGAAAAAGAAAACCACAACTTCTATTTAAACCTTTCGTTGATTTTCTACTCCGAAGTAGCGACTATATCTTTTGTGTTGATTTCATTTATCCCCTGTTTTAATCCCTGAATCCTTGGCACAGTGGCAGGGCAGAAATGTCCGTTTTTAATGAGATAGGGCCTTTGCCGTGGCTTCTTGCCAAAGTTTTTGTTATTTTCGAAAATTATTTAATGCGTTGCTTGTTTGTTCTTTGCTGTTGGGCCCCCCATAGCTCAGCGGCTAGAGCGCTCGGCTGTAGACTCGCCCTGACACTGCGTATTGCTTGGATGATGAGGCGACAGCGGGCAGTCACCGAGAGATCCCCGGTTCAAATCCGGGTGGGGGGATTTTTTAATGCCTTGAATTTCTTCTAAAAGCTCGGAGAAACCGATGAAGTGGAGCTAGCTGGTGTGCCTCAGGAGAGCCCCGGGGTGCTTGATGAGGTACTCTCTGGCACATCTCAGCTCCTTCTTCAGTGTTTTTGCTTCCTTTTTATCTAATGAGTAGTGCTTTGCAATGTGCTCTGCAATTATAGGGATATCCTCCTTGTTCCAGAGGTCGATTCTGGGCAGGTAGGTGAGCCTTCCGTTTATCTCGCTTTTAAGGTCGTATTG
>CAYVGP010000205.1:0-1832 GCA_964451135.1 uncultured Methanosarcinales archaeon | reverse complement strand
ATTTGTTGTTTCAGACTTTTAAAAATCTTTGCTAAATCGCAGTGGCGAAGAAAAAGCAAAGGGTACTGTCTTGGGAAGTGGAAAGCGCACTCGTATGCCCTGCCCGTGTTCCAAGCTTCGCGCTATTTTACGCCCAGCATGAGCAATGGGATGAGAGGCAAGGTCACTCCCTTATCACGCCTGAAAAAGAGTTCTTGGTTTCGCTTTTCTCTTGGGCGGAAACTGCTTCCCTCATATACTCGTGGAAGAGGGGTATCTTCACAGGGGTTGCGAACTTTGCGAAGTTGCTCGTCACTATCGCCTCCCCCTTGTCTAGGCTCGCTATGTTCCTTGAGTCTGTTGAGAGGTCCTGAGAAGCTGACTCAATGACTGCCTGCCTCTCCGGAGCCATCTCTAGTCCGAGAATTATCTTCGTGTTCATGTTTGCGAGTATCTCCCGGGGTATGAGCGAGGGAAGCTGGGTTATTGCAACAAGCCCAACCCTGAACTTCCTTCCTTCCCTCGCAATTGTTGAGAATATGTTGGGGCCCTGCTCAAGCACCTCCTTCCCGAGAACGCGAGGCGCCTCCTCAAGCACGATTGAAACCACGGGCTTTGACTGAAGCTCGCCTGTTGTCTTGTACCTCTTGTAGGTCCTGAAGACCTCGGAAGCTATCAGCGAGCCGATTAGAAGCTCAACTGCTCCTGAAAAGCTGCTGGTGTCAACTATCACGCACTTCCCTGCCTCAAGCTCCTTGACGATGTCCCTTGTTGTTGTCTCTCCTCCTGAAGTCTGAAACACCCCCCTTCCCCTGACTCTTCCCTCAGATACCTGGAGGTCAAGGAGCGAGACAAGCCTTCTCCTCAGCACGTTCTGCGTGTCCTCCTTGAACTCAACGCTGAGCTTCCTGTCAAGCAGCACAGCCTCAATCCACTCCTCCCCGAATTCCCGGTAATAGGCGTGGGCGGCCTGCCTCTGCGCATCCGAGAGGTTGATTACGCCGGAGAAATGCCCCGGCTTGAGAGTTTTCGTGCTTATTCTCAGTGTTCTCGCCCCGGGAGGAGGATTCTCAGGTGTGTAGTAAACCACGCTTCTTGAGGGGTGGTCCTTGAGGCCGGGGCCGTTCCTTCCGTAGTACTCGTCGTGGGGGTCAAGCACCAGGATGCCGCAGTAGTCCCTTCCCAGAGTGCTCCACAGCATCGTTGCAGTGAGGTTGCTCTTCCCCTTTCCTGTTGTTGCAGGTATGAGAACGTGGTGTGAGAACACCTTCTCCCCGTCAAGAAACATGTCAACATCAAGCGTTTTAGAGCCGCTCCTCAGCTTCCCTATGTAAAGGGGGTTTCTCGGCCTCTCAATAAACTCCAAATCGTTCTTTTTCACACCCCTCACAGTTGAGAAGAACCTTGGAAGGGTCTTGCAGAGCCTTGCGCTTCTTCCTTTTATGGAGAGAAGGGGCTTGCACAGCACAACAGTGTAGTTCCTAAGCTCCTCGTCCATTATCTGCACGTCCTCGTCCTCCTCAAGGCGTATCCCTGATATCATCTCAAGGTTCTGCCTTGATATCTGGCTTCCGTACGCAAGGTCGTAAGCCACGAGAAGTATCTTGTTGTTGCTGTCATCGCTTATCAGAAGCTCTCCGAGCTCTATCCTCGCATCAGACTTCTGCCTCACAACGACCTTGGAGTACTCCCCCCCTATTATCTGCCCTAGAACCATGGAGAATGTAAAAAACGCCTCGCTTTTAAAAGTTTCCCCCGGGTTACTGAAAATGCGCTGTTTGCGTTATCCTGAGTTTTCCAGCCTGCCACCGCAAAGCTTTTATAGAACTCTGTCACCAAAGCGCTTATGGACT
>CAYVGP010000204.1:0-1843 GCA_964451135.1 uncultured Methanosarcinales archaeon | reverse complement strand
TCCAAAGTCTGGCTCATTATAGCTCTCATAAATAATTTTTCTTGGATTTGATTAACATTCAAATAAAAAAACAGAAATAAATAAATATTTGTTAACTTTTTTAACTGAAATATGGCCGGGAATGAACAAACGAACACTGAAATAAGGCTTGACGAAACTGACAAAAAAATACTGAACATTCTCCTTGATGATTCCAGGCAGTCCTTCCGCGACATTGCCAAGAGAATAAAGAAAAGCCCTGTAACAGTTATGAAGAGGATAAGGGCCATGGAGAGAGCGGGCATTATACGGAAATACAGCGTTAAGATTGACTACGTCAGGGCGGGGTATGACGTAGAGGTCATAATCCAGCTCAGGATATCAAAGGGCAAGCTCTTCCAGGTTGAGAAGAAGATAGCGAGCCATCCGAGCGTTGTGGCTCTCTATGACCACACAGGTGACTTTGACGCCACGATAATCGCGAGGTTCAGGAACACCAAGTCAATGGACTCCTTCCTGAAAAAGATACAGACCTATGACTTTGTTGAGAGGACGAGAACAAGCCTTGTTCTGAGCACCATAAAGGAGGAAGGGAGCAGGGTGTAGGGAAAATGGCTGAGATAAGGGAAAGGATTGAGAAGGTCAAGCAGGACATTGCAGCTGCCTGCAAAAGGGCAGGAAGAAAGCAGGGGAGCGTGGAGATTCTTGCAGCAACCAAGATGGTGCCCCCGAACCTCGTTGAGCAGGCAATACAGAACGGGATAACGCACATAGGTGAAAACAGGGTGCAGGAAGCTGCTGAAAAATTCCCCCTTATCCCCTCCCTGAGCAAGGCAACAAAGCACTTCATAGGCGTCATCCAGTCAAACAAGATAAGGCACATTGCCGGGATGTTTGACTGGGTTCAAAGCATTGATTCCATGAAGCACGCCAAGCTTCTTGATGCAGCTGCAAGGGACAAGGGGAAAGTGATGAACTGCCTTGTTGAGATAAACATAGCGGGGGAGGAAACCAAGGCAGGCATAATGCCCGAGGATTTAGGGGGTTTCATGAGCAAGCTTCTCAAGCTGCGGAACCTCAGAGTAAGGGGACTGATGGCGATGCCTCCCCTGATGGAGCCTGAAAAGGAGCGGCCGTACTTCAAAAGGCTGAAGGAGCTGGCAGAGTCCCAGAACCTCACGGTGCTTTCAATGGGAACCTCGCACGACTACGTTGTTGCGGTTGAGGAAGGCAGCACAATGGTGCGCCTCGGCACAGCCATATTCGGGCCCAGGGACAAGCTTTAAATATTCTCTCAGGTTAGCCCGTGCTATGAAATGCGAGATTTGCGGCAAGGCAATCAGGGAAACCTTTCTGCAGAAGATGGTTGGGACGTACGTAAAGGACTCGAAGGGAAAGAAGCATCCGGTGTGTTTTGAGTGCCAGAAGAAGTTCAGCAACGACAAGAAAAAGATGCTTGAGGCGCTGTGATGCCCCTGTAGCATAGCAGCTATTGCGGCTGCCTCGTAAGCAGCAGGTCGTGGGTGCAAGTCCCACCAGGGGCTTTAGCCAAAGCCAAAATGACAACGAGCATAACAGGGAAAGACGAAAAAGGAAGAAATCTGCCTGCCCTTGACCAAGGGATTCTGGGAACGCTGCTAAACAAGCCAACCTTCACTCATCTTGAAGAAGCAGGGTTTCCACAGGGGGGTGCGTCTCTTTTTGACAAGAACGGAACAAACGCAGTGCTGACTTCTATGGAAGAGGACCGCGCCCTTCACTACATCTCGGAAAGCCTCTCAAACCCCCAATACAAGGGGCTCTTCGGATTCAGGAAGTTTACCCCCAAAAATCTTGGCTACATGCCCATCATAGGCGGGAAAAA
>CAYVGP010000203.1:0-1844 GCA_964451135.1 uncultured Methanosarcinales archaeon | reverse complement strand
GGGCTGTTCTTCCCGAGCTTGGGTGCCCGAGCATACCAAGCATCTTCCCTGTATCAAACGTCCAGGACTCCTTTGACGAAGAAGGCAACGCCCTTGACAAGTCATACGAGGAGAGGGTGAAGAGGTTTCTTGACGAGCTTGAGTGGTACGCCGAGGCGCTCAAAGAGGCAAGGAAAAAGGGAGCGCCTTACTGAAGAAAAAGAAGATTTTTGCAGGAAAATACTTCTCCGATTAAGAAAACTGAATTTCCATACAGCTGTGTTTTCTCTGAGGAATGCCAGCAACAATAACTTGGTTGACTTTGAGTTCATAAATAACTCTGAAAAAGGTTTATGCGTATGGACCATTTGCATTCCATCTTGCTATCTCTCCCTTCGGGCATACGAGAACACTCAGAAAAAGCATAAACCTCCTGCCAACCCTCTTCACTCGCAGTTGCCCCCGAACACAAAGTGGTCTTTCACAAAAAGCGAGGCGCTTGGGGAAATCTTTGATTGTTCTCCCTTTATGAGAGTGCGCTCCCTGAAGTCAATCTTGAGCCCGAAGCGGTTTCCGGGCATGCTCTTTATGAATCCTACAACGTGGGTGTTCTCTCCTTCTCCAAGAGTCTGGGATGAGCCCAGCTTCACCCTTTTGCATTCCTCCTGCGAGTCGTAAGAAAGGCACACGTTTATTGATTCCCCTGTTAGCACGCAGTCCTCGCTTCCCTTGCAGTCAGCTCCTGTGCAGCACGCGTTGAAGGGTATGCACTTTTCCTGGAAGGCGCACCACGTTGTTTCCTCAGGGCACACGCAGTTGTTGTTTTCCCCGCACACCTTGTTTGAGTCGCATTCAATGTCGTAGCAGCTTGCTTCGCAGGAGCCCTGCACGCACTTGTGGCCCTCGCCGCAGTCCCCGTCAGTGCAGCACGCATCCCTCTCTATGCACTCCCCTCTGCACTCCTTGTATCCCTCCTTGCATGCGCACTCGCCCTCAACGCATATTTCGTTCTCAGAGCACTCCTTTTCATCGCAAAGAGTCTCAGAGGGGGTTGTTTCTTTCGGCAGCTCTCTCACAGCCCCTCCTGTGATTGAGTCAAGAAAAGACTTCTGCTCAACCCTCTTTGTGGGGCCGGAGCACGACGATAACACCAGCACTAGAACTGCCCCTGCTGCAAGAATCAGAACAAGATTCAGGAAACCTGCGCTTGTTTTAGCCAGTTTCAACCTCCCCTCCCTGCTCAGCGGAATTTGAACTTTTTAAATCTTGCGCTTTGTTTTCCGACTTTTGCATCAAAACGTTTAATAATGAGGCGTTTTTTCTTGGTGCCAATGACAAGCCTTGTTGCGTGCCTTTCTATCGGAAAAGGAACATGGTCAGAGGTAATCAAGGTAATAAACTCAGAGGACTGGGAGAAGATAGTTCTTGTCACAAACGAGTTCGGAAAGGAGAAGTTCACAAGCCCGAAGCCCGCAGAAATGATAGTGATTGACTCAAGCAAGGGGCTGAGCGAGCTGAGGGACGAGATTGCTTCTCAGCTTGACGGGAAGCTCACAGGCGGGGAGATTGCGCTCAACATTTCCTCGGGCACAGGCAAGGAGCACGCCGCTGTTATTTCCGCAATCCTCAAGTCGGGCTTCGGGATTCGCCTTGTGGGAATAGAGAACGATAGCCTTTCTGTTCTTTAGGAACTAATCCATTATGCCGTACCACATGTAGACAATCTTGTTTGCTGCCCTCACGAGCTGCTCCCTCGGACCCTCCAGCACAAGGCAGTTTCCCTTCTGGAGTATTCTGGCATTATCAAGCGAGGAGTTGTAGTTCGCTGTGTCGTTGAGGTATATGACTGGCTTGTCTGTGTCAGC
>CAYVGP010000202.1:0-1858 GCA_964451135.1 uncultured Methanosarcinales archaeon | reverse complement strand
ACAGCTTCCTTCTCAGAAGCATGACCAACGCCAATGCTTACTCAGGGGATGCCTCGCGCTACGAGGCATGGGAGCGCAACTCAACCCTCAGGCACGCGGCCCTGGTCATGACTTCTCTGGGAAAAAAGGCAGATCCCTCAAAACTGGCCAATGCCCTGATTGGCGACAAAAACAGCGTTAAGGAAACAAAGGATCTTCTTGCAGAGATCCAGAGGGCGGGCGTTCCCAGGAAAAGAGCAGGCCCCCTTGAAACCCTCGTCAAGCTTGAGGAGGCAATGGCAGTCCATTTCTACGCAGGAGCAATGTACGAGCTTCTCATCAAGCCAGAAGCAGGCACGCTGGTATCTGCTCCTGTGCCTGGGAAAACAAGAGAGTACCTTTCCCAAGCCATCACCTACAGGCTCAACCGCGCAAAGCCAGGAATGAAAAAAGAAGAGGCAGAGTTCACAGCTCAGTACATTAGGGGAATGCTGAGGGGGATTGAGGCGTGGAAGAGCAGTCCTGAAAACAAGTCCGAAGAAGGCCTGAGGAAGAACGCGGAATACATTGAGAGGGCATTCGGGACAAGGGACGGCTTTCTCAGCAGGTTCAAGAAAAAGAATGACCGCAGGGAGAATGCGCTGAAAAGGGGCTATCTTGAATTTTCAGCAGAGCTCTGGGCAGAAGCCCTCGGGAATGCGTCAGGAAAAAAAGAGACCTGCCTCAACATAGCAAAGCAAGCCCTGAATGGCAGGGAGGGGGCTCGTGGCAAGCTCTCAGCAGCTCTTGCCCAGCTAACAACAGGGATTTCCCAGCATGCAAAAAAAGCCGTTTTCTCCCTGCCCCCGGAAGAAACATACCTCTCCATAACAGCTGCCCACAACTACCTCTCAAGGTTTTTTGAGGCATCTGAAAGCGCGAAAGAGGATGGAAACCTGAAAGGCATTCTTGACAACAGCGAGGTGAAAAACCTCCTCAGCATTGTTTCTGAGAGAACAAGCAGGAAGACAGGGCTTCCTGTTCCCACAAGAAGCAGCCTTGCCGCGTACCTTTCCCGCAACCTTGAGTCAGAGACAGGGGCAGAAGGCAGGACAGCTGAGAAAGCCGCAGAGTTCCTTAACCATTACGCCAAAGAGCCCTCCTCGCTGATTGCTTCTTCTGAAGAAAACCCGGAAAACCAGGAGTGGAACCTGGGGCTCGCAACCAGGATAGGGGGGCTGGGCTCCCTTATAAGCAGCCAGCAGGACGCAGAGGAAGAGCTGTTCCTCCATAAGCTTGCCCCTGTGCTGGGGCTCATCCATTATTACGAGAAGAATGTTGCTTATGAGAAGAGATTCGCATTCCAACGCAGCTACAGGATCGAGGAGGAGGTGCTGAGGGGCATCAGGAGACTTGAAAAAAAGATAGAGCAAGGGAAAGAGGAGAGGACGGCAAGAGCGCTGCTGCGCAAGATAATGGATTGCAGGAAAGAGAAAGAAGGGAGCTGGCTTAGTGAAGCGCGCGCCAGCATTCAGGGGAACGAAGGCCTTGGCAGCCTCGTGAATGCATACACAGAGCTGAGGGAGGGAAACCCTGTTGTGCCTCTTGTGCTGCTCGCCAAAAACACCGACAAATACGCCAAGCTCCTTGGCGAAGAACAAAAGGAAGAGTACATTTCTCTTGTTTACGAGTTGGGGATTGAGTCGCTTCTTAAATCAATGAGGGAGATGAGAAGGATGCCTGAGGGAGCTGCGGAAACAATAGCGTCTCTTGCGTCAAGCAACAAGGGGGGAACGCAGTCTCCCAGAATTTGCGACAAGAAAGAGGAGCTTAGGAAAATTGCAATGATTTACAGCCTCATGGAGCCGCTCTACGAGAACGCAGAGGGGCAAAGGCAGGT
>CAYVGP010000201.1:0-1858 GCA_964451135.1 uncultured Methanosarcinales archaeon | reverse complement strand
GGCGTTGAAAACGCACAACCCACCTCGGGTTGATAAGGGTGCAAACCCTTATGTGAGATCCGGGCCGCGGCGTCCATCCTCCCGCTAATTAACTTCTTCGGAGTGGTATCTTATAGATTGATTTAAAAATAGCAACGATTTACCACCCTAAAAATGCTTAGTCTGCTATACGAGTTGGGGGAAGCAAGAAACGCGCTTATCCGTGACACAGACTGGCAGGTCTGCATAACCGACGACCTGCAGGTTCTCAGCCAGTCAGAGCTTGAGCAGATAGTTGTTTCCTTCTCCAGAAAGGTTGCTGCAGCTATGCGCTGGCTTAATGATTTGGATGGGACTTCTCGTGCCCAGAAGCACGGATTTGACACAGGCCTTGCTGAAGACCTGAAACAATATTACTCCTGGTTGGAGTCCCAGATATACAGGCTGGAAGGGCTTTGGGAAAAGGAGACAAAGCATGACCCCTTTTTTGAGGACTCCCTGTCTTATCTCCACCACTTGAACGACATGTTCCTGGCTTTGTACCTTGAACACCCTGTCTCCAGATTGCTGAAGCTTAAGGAGCAGGATGACAACCCTCTCGCCCGCATAAGCTTCGTGGAGAGAGACTTTCTTGTTTCTGACTTTTACAAGTCTGCCAGCGAACTGGCAAGGTTCTCCAACGAAAACCCCCTTTTTCAGGCGTCTGTGATTGAGAACTTTTTCAAGGCCGTGTACAGCTACCTTCACCCCCTAGGTCTTGGCACAACGCTTCTGGAGGGCGAAGAAGCGTCCTTTCTTGAGAACGACTACTCCCTCATAATACTTGCAGAAACCAATCCCCTCTTTGCTATGCTGGAGGAAACATACCCGTCGTGGCTGAAAGATTATCCCTCAATGGAAAGAAACCCTGAGGTGGTGGAGAACATAAAGGAGATGGCTCGCGCTTACGGCTACCCTCTTCCCTCAAACTCTCCTTACTTCCCGGAGAAAGAAATTAAGCGCCTTGAAAACGCGAACAGGCAATTAACAGAAAAGATAAAGGGGTTTTTTGAGAAATACGCAGGAAACAACGGACAGGAAACCTCAGAAGGTAGTTTTCCCCTTTTTTCAAGTCTTTATCTTTTCACAAAACACGAGTTCGCAGCCATTGACGAGGAAACAATGGAAGCGGTTACAGCGCATTATTCTGGGAACTATCCCTTTCCAAAAGACGAGGACAACAAGCTCGCTGTTTCCTTTTGGAGAGTGTTCAAGTACTTCTACGATTCAATGAACGAGGGCTGCGCTTCTGCTCCTGCTGCAACAGAGAGCGATAATGCCCTTCGCAGGCGATGGGATGGAAAGGCGTCCGCGGATCTCCCGCTTACGAGGAGGCTGAGGGTTCCTTTTTCCGGCAGCGAGATTAGCGCTGAAAAAGCAGCCGGGATGTTGTTAGAGGGAATCGCGGGCAAGGTGCAGGACTCCAGCCATGTTGCAAAAAAGCAAGCCCTCTCAAACTACGCCATCGTTGTTTCAAGCCTCCTTAAGCTTGACAACCTTATAAGCGCAGAAAACTACAGGTCATGGCTTGAAAAAGCCAATTCTGCGAGCCCTTGTCCAGTGTCTTCTGACTCAATAAATAAATTGTTTTCAAACGTTACTGGCTCCCACCTCCAATACCTCTCAGGCAGTTTATTCAATGATTTGAGAAAGGTCGCGCACTTCTACGGCCATCTTTTTGGAAGGGAGATTCCGCTGGCAGATGCTTTGGTCACTTACCCGGTTTCTTCTCATAACCAACCCCGCCGAGCCCGCTGATTGGCGGAAGGCAGACTGTTCTCCCGCTCTTTTCTTGGGAAACAGCTTCTTTGGAAAGACAAGCGCTCTGCAGCAAAGCAAG
>CAYVGP010000200.1:0-1858 GCA_964451135.1 uncultured Methanosarcinales archaeon | reverse complement strand
GCTTCACCCACAACATCCTCATGAGGTGCAACAAATGAAAACTTGCAACAAAGCCCTCAAACAACAAGATTTAAAAACCCCGGTGCAAATTATTCAGGCATGTCTGCATGGATTGAGATGTGGAACGCCCTTAAGCACATACTTGCCGCTCCCTTCCACGACCTCTCTGTGTTCTGGCTCCTTGCCCCCATCCTGATTCTGTGGATTGTTATGGAGGCATATTTTGACATTCACAAGCACGAGGAACTGGGATGGAACACTGCGCTTGGAAACGGGGTTTCCCTGTTCTGGATTGCTGTGTCCCTGATGAAGCACCTCTTTGACAACCATCTCAAAAACTTCAGCTGGGGAAGGTTCATCATACTCCTAGTCATACTCAGCTACGCCTTGTTCATAACAGTCATCTCCTTCCGCCACACTTTCCCTGCGAAAACAACATTCATGCTTGCCAGCCCCACGCCAATATACTACCTTTCCGCAATAGCTATTCTCTGGGCTTACGGCGGCCTAAAGATGAGCTGGTGGGTCTTCCTTGACCTTGTCCTCTTATTCCCTATTATTATCGGCATTGAGCTTCTCATAAGGAGATACACTCCGGAGGCAGAGGAGTCTGGCTCAGGCTCCTCCGGGAGCAGTTCAGGAATGAAGGATTTCAGCATTTGAGGTGAAAAGAATGGAGATTGAGCTTAGGGAAAGGCCTGAGAGCCCTGTGATCATAGAGGGGTTTCCCGGCTTCGGGCTTGTTGGGACAATAACAACAGAGTTCCTCATAGACCATCTTAACACAGAAAAGATAGGCACTGTGTGGTTTGAGGAGCTGCCCCCTATTGTTGCAATACACAACAACTCCCTTGTTGACCCTGTGGGGATATACCACAACAAGGAGTTCAACATAGTGCTCTTCCACGTTGTGACAAACGCCCAGGGCCTTGAGTGGAAGATGGGCGAGGCAATACTCAGGGTTGCAGAGGAGCTTAAGGCAAGGGAGATTGTGTCGCTGGAGGGAGTCGGCAATCCAGAGCTTCTGGAGAATGCAGAGCCCAAGGTGTTCTTTTATTCCTCCTCTGAGGAGAAGAGGAAGATTCTCTCAGGCAAGGGAATACCCCCCCTCTCAGAGGGGATTATCGTGGGAGCCACATCTGCAATCCTTCTCAGGAGCAAGGTTCCTGTCACTGCCCTGTTTGCGGAAACGCACTCAAACATTCCGGACTCAAAGGCTGCTGCAAAGGCCATTGAGGAGCTTGACAAGTACCTCGGGCTTAACGTGGACCCCAAGCCCCTGCTTGAGACTGCTGAGAGGTTTGAGCAGAAGCTTAGGGACCTGCTCTCCAAGAGCCAGGAAGCCCAGGAGCTCAGCGAGAAGAAACGGCTAAGCTACGTGGGCTGACAACCACTCAAAGATAGTAACTTTTATAAAGCATTGCGTATTGCCGAGCCCCATGATGGAAGAATTCGGAGGAGGCATTGAGGAGAGGCTTGGAGGCAGCCCCTTCCAAAGCCCCAAAGGCCGTGTCAGGGAAAGTGTTGGAAAAATAGCTGAGAGCGCCAGGAAGGCTTACGTGGCGACAAGGAACTACGCCTTCGCTGCCTTCACAGGGCTGGCCTTGCTCAACGGAGCTGTTTACGCTGTTTATTCTCTTGGCCCGCAGAAAGCCAGAAAGGCGATAGAGACCCATTATCTTGTCCCTCTCTCAAACCTCTTCAACAACATTGAGGATGTGAGGGTTGCAGGGGACCTTGACGGAGACGGAAACAGGCTTGACCTGATAATAGACCAGAAAATAGGCCCGGACGTCCCGGTGTATCAGGTAGGCGCAAGGAAGGACGGCGCCCCAATATACAACACAACAGAACAGAG
>CAYVGP010000199.1:0-1902 GCA_964451135.1 uncultured Methanosarcinales archaeon | reverse complement strand
TCTCTTTTTTGAACCATGTGGGTTATTAATGAACCAATATTATTTAAATCTTTCTATTTGGTGATATCAACTTGAGCGTTCTTGATAGACTTTAGATTCTGTGCCTCGTTTAACCAGAACTAGTTAGTGTGGAAGCACAGCAGCAAGAACGACCAGGGCAATAACGGCCAGCTCAAACACTCGTTTACCCAGAACTAGTTAGTGCGGAAGGGCCTTCTCTAGGCGGAGGAGTGGTTCAGCTGGAAGTGCTGGGTGCAGAAACTTCTTGCCAGGGTGAGCCAAGGGGGGCAGGGCTTATGAAGTCAGCGCTTGCTTGCTTCGGTCTCCTCCAGCTTCTTGAGCACGCTCTTGATGTAGCTTCTTGCGCCGTCAGCCGCAGCCATTCTCTGGTACACCAGCGAGGCGGTCGGGGGGTGCCCTGCCAGTTCCTCGTAGCGCGAATCACTTATTTTTCCGGAAACGTACCTGTCGTCAATCCTCTTCAGCAGGCGTGCCTTTTCGTTGACGATGAGCTCAGCGAGCTTGACCTTGACCCACTCGCTGCTTTTCACGCCGAGAGCCCTGCTGATAAAGCGCAGGTCCTTCATCAGCTCGTTGTTCATCCTGAGGTTCATCTGGGTGGTGTCAGGCATGGTAATAGCAAATGATAGCAAATGATATAAAAACTTTTCGGTTTGGGGCTGCGAAAATCGCTTCCTTCGCCAGAAATTCATGCCCCCCTAATGACGCAAAAAACAGAACAGGCCCCTGATTTCCGCCTACATCCGCGGCAAATCCCTTCTGTGGTGGTGGCCGTGCCTGTGCCGGTCCCTCAGCTCCTCTATGTGCTCTATCTTTGTCCTCAGGAGCTTGCTTATGTCTTTTGTTATGTCCTCCAGAAGCAGGGAAACGTGGTCCCCGCCGAGGAGGTGCGGCAAAATAACGTAGTCAGCCCCCTCGTCGTAAAGCTCCAAAGCTTCCTCTATCCTGTTGGCTGTCACGAATATTGCCGCCCGGGGGTTCCTGCTCTTGACCTTCTTTATGAGCAGGGCGTTGTCGTACGGGTCCGGGGCTGTGCTTATAACCAAATCAACCTCCCTGAGGTTCAGCTTGTCAAGGAACTCCGCGTCCCCGATGTCGCCGTATATGCAGGGAGTCTTCTCCCTGATGAGCTTCCTTATTATGTCCGGGTTGAAGTCAACGACGAGGCAGCTCTTTCCCATGTGCTTCAGCTTCCTGCTGATTGAGTAGGCTATCCTGTCGTACCCTATGAGTATCACGTCAAAGTGCCTCGCGGGGTTCGTGTTGGTCAGCTCCCTGCTGCTGTTTCCGAAGGAGTCAAGGAAGCCGAGGCGCTTGGAGGCAGCGCTTGATATGCGCGAGTCGTACTTTATGAGGTAAGCAGTCAGCGTCATTGTCACAGTTGCAAGGATTACTGCGAGGGTGAATATGTCTTTGCCTATGTGGCCGAGAGCAAGCCCCTGCGCCACTATTATCAGGGAGAACTCGCTTGTCTGGGCGAGGTTTATGCCTGTAAGGAGAGATGTTCTTCGCGAATAATTGAATGCCTTGGCAATCGCTGTTATGAGCAGGGGCTTTGCAGCAACCACTATGAACACAAACACAACAAGCGGCGCGATTATCCTGCTGAGAGTTGACGGCGCGAGGGCCATCCCGAGGGTTGCGAAGAAGAGGGTGGAGAAGAAGTCCCTGAGAGGCTTAACCCTTGCGACTATCTCAAGGTTGAACGGCAGGTTTGCGAGGGACACCCCTGCTAGGAAGGCCCCCACAACTATTGAGAACCCCAGCTCCCTTGCTATTATCGCGAAGACAAAGCACACAGTCAGGGACAGGAGAAAAAGCACTTCCTGGCTTTTGGCTGCCAGAGAGAAGAGCTTGGGAAACACGTACCTGCCTGCAAGT
>CAYVGP010000198.1:0-1911 GCA_964451135.1 uncultured Methanosarcinales archaeon | reverse complement strand
ATGAGGCAGTGAGAAAACTGACGATGAAGGCAGAGAAATCAGGCAGGAGCATCCTTGAAGAGGCAAAAAGCGACGCTTCTTTGAAGAAATACCTCAGCAGGTTCACGTTGCAGCAGCTCCGCTCTGTTGAAAAGCCCGAAACCTACACAGGCCTTGCGTCAAAAAAAACAGCTCTTGTTTGCTCTCACTGGAAGAAGAAGCTGGGAATTAAATGACAGAAGGAAAAAAACACGGAGGGCTCAGCTACCGGGACGCTGGGGTGGACATTGAAAAGGCAAGGGAGGCAATGAAAAGAATAAAGTCCCTTGTCAAAAAGACATACAACGAGAACGTCCTTCAGGGGCACGGCGCATTCGGCGGGAGCTATTCCCTTTCTGGCTTGAACCTGAGGGAGCCTGTGCTTGTTTCCAGCAGCGACGGTGTAGGCACAAAACTCAAGGTCGCTTTCGCCCTTAACATTCACGACACTGTGGGCAGGGACCTTGTCAACCACTGCGTCAATGACATAATGGTTATGGGAGCAAGGCCGCTGTTTTTCATGGACTACATAGGAACAGGAAAGCTGAGGCCGGGGGTGATTGAGTCATTGGTGAAGGGGCTCTCAGAGGCCTGCATAGAAAACAGGGTTGCCCTTCTCGGGGGGGAAACAGCCGAGCTGCCAGGGCTCTACAGCGAGGATGAATACGACCTTGCCGGTTTCATAGTGGGTGTTTGCGACAAGGCTTCCATGCCTGACGCATCAGCGGTGAAGCCGGGAGACGCTCTTGTGGGGATTGCTTCGTCAGGGCTCCACACCAACGGCTACTCCCTTGCCCTCAAGGCCCTGCTTGACGTAGGCGGAATGGCCCTCTCCGGCCGCGCTGAGGAGCTCGGAACCACTCTTGGCGAAGAGCTCCTGAGGGTGCATAAGAGCTACCTCAAGCCAATAGAAGCTCTACGTCAAAGCATTAACATAAAAGCCATGGCCCACATCACCGGTGGCTCGTTTGAGGAGAACCTTCCAAGGATTCTTCCGAAGAACTGCAATGCTGAGATAAAAAAGGGCTCATGGGAGGTTCCGCCGATATTTCCCCTCATAATGAGAAAGGGGAATGTGAGCGAGGATGAGATGTTCAGGACATTCAACATGGGCATCGGCATTGTGCTGGTGCTTCCAAAAGAGGACTCCGGGCCAGCGATTGAGATTCTGAGAAAAGAAGGAGAAAAGGCGTGGATTATAGGAAAGGTTGCAGAGGGCGCTGGAAAAGTTGTTTTCTTATGAGTGGTGCGGGGAGCTGTTTCCCGAGTCAGTGTTTATAACAGAGCGCGCCATGTGCTTTATTGTTGACATCATTGACTTCATGTTCTCTGTGACCTCGGCAGAGACTATTGTTGTGTGGTCCCTCAGAAAGTCGTTGCACATCGTTATTATCTCAGGACTCTTCAGCTCAATAGCAATTGCCAGTTTTTTGTCTTTTTTGTGATACGCCCTCAGCACATCGTCAAAAGACTCGACAATCCTTTCCTGTATTCCTTTAAGCCTGGAGAACGAGGCCTTTGAGAACCTCTGCTTTTCCATCCACCTTGCTATCCTCTTCGCCTGGTCTCCTATGTTCTCCAGCTTCACCACGAGGTCGAAGTAGGTGTACATTTTCAGCACAGTCAGGTTGAGGGCCTGCTGCACCGAGTAATCTGTGAGGGCTGTTCTCAGAACCCTGAAAACCAGGAACACGAGCTTGTTCACGTCCTTGTCTGTTTCAAAAAGGGAGTGGTAGACATTCTTTTCCCTGTTGTGCACGCAGGATTCAGCCATCATCCTGACAGTTATCTCTATCCTCCTGAAGGTGTTCTCAAGATCAACCCTTGTTATGCCCAGCATGCAGTTGCAGGAATACCAAATCGTTCCATAATGGGCTGCGTGCAATGATGTCC
>CAYVGP010000197.1:0-1918 GCA_964451135.1 uncultured Methanosarcinales archaeon | reverse complement strand
GTCGGAGTGCGTCGGGCCTGCGGCCCTCCAAGCACTCCTCAACCCCCCCTCGAGCCTGCGCGCCAAGCTGGGGGCTTTTCCTGGGGGTGGGCGGGGGAGGGGGCCGTGTTGGCCCGAGGCCGGGCGATTCTACCTTGACGCGCGCTTCTTTGTTGTCGGCGTTAGAAGCCTAGGTCTTCTAGTTGGTCGATGACCCAGAGGTCGCGGTAGAGGTCCATTTGGGAGAGGTCGGGTCGGCCTTGGATCTCGAAGGAGTCGTAGCGTGTGAGGTTTAGAACTTGAAGCACCACCCCTTTCTTTTTTTTCAAAGCTTTGCTGTTGTTTTGTGTGCACGAAGCAACCCTGCAAAGAGTTTATTGCCCATTGCTTGTCGTTTGGAATCTCTCAGCGTAATATGGAAGTATTAAACTATTTTGGTTCTGAGATATATATCTTAGTTTGATGAGATGGTATGTTTGTAACACGTTTTTGTGTTGTTTGTTGATGATTCTGCCTTCGCGGACTCATTAGTCCCGCTTTGACTATTTTTCAATATTGAAAATAATTTGCAGGAAACTTTTTAAACCCTCTTGTTTCCTTTTCACGAATGGGACTTTTTTCAGACCTCGTTTCATGGACAACCTCAACATTCGCCCCCATGGGTCTCTTAGGCCTCTTTATCCTTTCATTCATAGAGTCCTCTTTTTTTCCCATCCCCCCTGATGTGCTGATTATCGTGCTTGTGCTTGACAACCCCTCCCTCTGGCCCATTGTGGTGATTGTGGCAACCATTGGCTCTGTGCTTGGGGGCATCTTCGGCTACGGCATCGGCTACGTGAGCGAGGAAGCAGTCCTGAGAAGGTTCATAAGCAGGAGGAAGCTTGAGAAGGCCCACTCTCTTTACAACAAGTACGAGTCATGGGCTGTCTTCATCGGCGGCTTCACTCCCCTTCCCTACAAGGTCTTTTCCATATCCGCAGGCCTCTTCTACGTGAGGCTGCGCCCCTTCATTGTTGCAACAACACTCAGCAGGGGCCTCCGCTTCCTGATTGTGGCACTCCTGATAGTGTTTTTCGGAAAAGAGATAGTATCCTTCATAGACACGTGGTTCAACATACTCACTCTTGCAGCTGCAATCCTCGCAGTTGGTGCCTATTTCTGGTATTACTGGCATAAGAAAAAGAAAAAGAGAAGATGAGGCTGCTGAAAAAACACTCCCAGGAACCAAGCTGGATTCTCTTTGCTATGCTGATTCTCGCCTACATCTACCTCAGGAACGAGGGCTACACCGTCCTGCTTCAAAGGCTTGGGCACTCTCCCCTCTCCTGGCTTTTTGAAGCAGCATCTTTCCTTCCACTTCTCCTTACTCTTTACTACGTCATTCCCATGGCTGTAATCCTTTTAGGCAGGGAGCAGCATCAAGAAAGAAAGGCGAAAGCAGCAGCATTGGTCGCTGCCTTTTTCCTGACTCTTTTCCTGACGCACCTTCTCAAAATCCTGTTCCATCAGCCGCGCCCAGGAAATCTGCAGGTTTCATATCTCGGGTTTCAGGACTATTCTTTTCCAAGCGGCCACGCTGCCTTTGCGTTTGCTGCTCTGCCACTTCTCAGGAGGATTCTCAGCAGAGGGCTGTTCAGTGCTGCTGTCGCCTACTCGGTCCTAGTCGCTGTTTCAAGAGTGGTGTTGGGATTCCACTACGCCTTTGACATAGGCGCTGGTGCTCTGCTGGGCTTTGCGGTAGGGCACTATTCCACAAAGCTTATTTACTTGCCCGCACTGTCATCAGGCCATAACAAAGAGGAGCCGCATGCAATCAAAACTCGAGATTAGGAGGAAGGCAGTGCATATGGCCGCAGGCTTGTCCATGGCTTTCCTTGTTCACGTAAATCTCTTCACAGCCCCCCTTCTCTTCCTTTTCCTCATTGCTTCTGTTTCCCTG
>CAYVGP010000196.1:0-1919 GCA_964451135.1 uncultured Methanosarcinales archaeon | reverse complement strand
GCCCTTGCGAGTTCGCCCTCCAGCACAGCCGGGAGCCTTTCCCCTGCCCTTGCTGTTTCCCTGCTGTAAATGCCCGGCACTTCCCTGTATGAGAAATCTCCCTCCGCAATCCCGCGGTAGTCTGTGTTCTCAGGCAGGGACTTCTGGAGCCTGCTGAGTGAAGCAATCACTCCCTTTATTGAGTCTGAATCAAGGCTCCTTATTGTTGTTGAGACAAGCCTTTTCTTGTAGGCTGCGAACACGTCCACGTTTTTGAGGCTCCAGTACTTTGTGACAGAAATCCTGCTGTTGGAGAACTTCAGGCTGAACCACTCCCCTGCGTCCTCCCTGACTACGGCGTCTGCCGCCCCTGACTTCAACAGCCCTGACAAAACAGCTCTTAGGGATGTCACCTGAAGCTCACCTTTCTCAGCCTGAGCGACGGCCCCCCGAATGTGACAGGCATTCCCTGCATCGGCTCGCCCTTTCCGCACTCTCCTGCGTGAAGCTCAAGGTTTTTTGCTGCAGCGTCTATTGAGGTGTAAAGAGCAGGGGTTGAGATTTCCAGCACAGGGTTGACCACCGGCTCGTCTATTGAGCCGTTCCTTATTAAGTACGCCTCTGCCCCCACGTACCTCGCGTTCATCCTCTTGTCGTCTATGTTCCACTCGTTGAAGTTCCTTATGTAAACCCCTTTTTTCACTCCCTCCAGCAGCTCCTCCTCGCTCATTTCCCCTTTTGCGAAGAAGGTGTTTGACATCCTGACCAGTGGTTCCCTGTCAAAGGATGACGCCCTTGCGTGGCCCGTGCTCCTTGTTCCCACTGCAGATGCTGTCTCCCTGTTGTGCAGCAACGATGCAGCAACCCCTTCCTTGATGAGCCACGTTTTTCTTGCCTTGACGCCCTCATCGTCATAAAGGTAGTATCCGTAGGAGTTCGCCACGACAGGCCAGTCGCACAGGCTGACTGCTGAAGACGCCACTTTTTTCCCTATTGTTTCGGGAGTGACAAAGGACTCGCCTGCCTGGGCCGCCTCCCTTCCTAGCACCCTGTCAGCCTCAAAGGGGTGCCCGCAGCTCTCATGAGCCATTATCCCGGCAATCTCAGGCCCCACAACAACATCCAGAACTCCCTTTTTGAGCCTTCTTCCCCTGCGGAGGTTCGCAGACAGAACCTCGCATTCCCTTGCAAGTGTTTCAGCCAGGTCCCATTTCTTCACTGCCTCAAACCCCGAGGAGCTTCCCTTTTCCCAGTACCTCTGGGTTGATTTCCGGCCCTGCCGGATTGTGAGAACGTAAAAAATGTTGAGCCTCGGAATAACGCTCTTAACACTTGCTCCGTCTGTGTTGGCAACGTACTTTTCTTGGACAGCGTCCGAGTATGAGAAGAACCTGCCCTTCACATTGGCCTTTGAGCCCGCCAAAGCAGCGTCTATTTCCTTGAGCAGCTCTGTCTTTTCCTCAGGGCTCGTGTCCTGAAGCTTTTCCTTCTGCCTGACAGCGCAGCTTGCCTTGCCTGTTTTTTCATTTGACAGCGAGGAGTCCTCGGCTATTTTTGTTGAGAGCCTTGAAAGCCTGGCTGCTTTTGAGACAGCTGAGGCAATGCTTTTCCTTGAGAGGATGTTCGTTGATGAGAAGCCCATGCTTCCATTCACAAGAACCCTTATCCCTATGCCCTGATAGGACGAGGAAGCCCCTATCTGAAACACGCTGTTCCTCATCACAAGGCTGAAGCTGGTGGCTGACTCAAGCCTCGCCTCTGCCCAGTCGCAGCCCTTTTTTTCTGCCAAGCTGAGCGCGTACTCCGCCAAGTCCTCGTCCATGATTTCTGCGTGTCAGAAGGATGTATTTATATGTGTCGGTGGCAGCGACTCATTCAAGGATTTCCCGGACTTTGCTGATGAAAGAAACCGCGTTGTTCTTTGTTTTCTCTGCCAGTCT
>CAYVGP010000195.1:0-1924 GCA_964451135.1 uncultured Methanosarcinales archaeon | reverse complement strand
GTACCAGCTCATGGGAGTGCTCAAAAGGCAGGCAATAATAATCCTCGTGTCTGACTTCATCGGCTTAACAGGGGAGTGGAAAAGAGCCCTTGAGATAATGTCCACAAAGTTTGAGCTGATAGGAATAATGGTCAGGGACCCCCTTGACGACAGCCTGCCTGAGGAAAGCTTCCAGGTCGTGACAAGCGACCCGTACTCTGATGAGGAGCTGATAATAGAGCCGAGAAGAATCGCGGCAGAATACGCGAGGATAAACCAGGAAATGATTAGGGAGATAGGGCTGCTGTTCAAGAAGATGAGGTCGGACCTGCTCATACTCCACACAGACGAGGACTACGTTGACAAGGTCAGAAAGTTTTTCATGGGTGGCTGAAAAATGGAAATAGTGTTTGACAACCCCGCGTACCTCTGGCTTCTTGTCTCTGTCCCCCTCATAATAATAACCCACTTCTTTGTTTTGAAGCACCTAAACGCGAGAGCCTGGAAGTTCGCGAACTTTGAGGCAATAAGAAGAGTCACAGGCGCAACACCCTCAATCAAGAACAGCTTCGTTCTTTCAAAGAACTGGTTCCTGCTTCTCCTGAAAGTGATAATACTCATAGTCATGATACTCTCTGTTGCGGGCCCTACGCTGTGGTACGTGGGAAAGGCAACGCAGAACAACTACGTGCTGGCAATAGACGCGTCAAGCAGCATGCTGGCTGACGACATAGAGCCGAACAGGTTTGTTGCAGCAAAAAAGGCAGCAATTGACTTCCTGGACTCAATCTCCTCAAGAACAAAAGTTGGGCTGGTTGCGTTTGCAGGCACCTCCTTCGTGGAGTCCCAGCTAACAGGCAACCTCGGAGACGTGAAGCAGAAGCTTGCAAAGCTCGGCATAAAGAAGGTGGGAGGCACAGACTTGGGGGAAGCTATAATAACCTCTGCAAACATGCTCCTGAACGAGGAAAAGGCAAGGGCGATAATACTGCTGACAGACGGAAGAAGCACGGTCGGAACCCCTGTTGAGGAAGGCATCATCTACGCAAAGGACAACAAGGTAACGGTTTACACAATCGGGGTTGCCACGAAGAAGGGGGGCAGGTTCCCGAGAATAGAGGCTTTGTCAAGACTGGACGAGGACACGCTCAAAAGAATAGCTGATGCAACAGGGGGAAAGTTTTTCCTTGCAGAAACAGCAGAGGAGCTGAGCAAGGCCTACAAGGAAATCGCTGAGCTGAGGCAGGAGCGCCTCTCCCTCAAGCTCCAGTTCCCCCTGCTTCTGCTTGCTCTCGCATTGATATTCATTGAGTGGGGGCTGATAAACACCAAGTACAGAACCCTGCCCTGATTCCTAACTAGGCAGATGTGAAAACATTTAGTGTGGTCCGAAAAAGGGAAAAACTTATATAAGGGTATCATAATAAAGTAAGGAAAGAAAACAAAAGAGGGTGAAGAATGCAGAACGACGTATCAAGAACAACTGTAACGGTCCTGCTTATTCTTACGGTTCTTGTTTCCATAATAGGGACGTGGGCAGTGCTGAGCAGCATGACTGCTCCCAAAGTGGCTGCCCCCTCAGTGCAGGACCATCCTGTCGCGTCAGGCGTGATTTCTCTTCGCGTTATCTCGCCGGAGGAAATGGCTGAGAAGGAGCCAAAGGCAACAGGCCTGATAAGCTTAAAAATAAAGGGAGGAGGGGAATAAAAGTGGAAAAAAAAGGAGAGGTTTCTAACAGAGCGCTTGCTTCGCTCCTAGTTGCTGCAATTGTTGTTTCTCTCGGAGGCACAATCATAAGCCTTAACCGGCTCGGACAGATGAGGGTCAGCGTGACAGGGATTCCTACAGGGTTTGCGACAAGCGGAAACGGGACTGTCAATCTTAGCGTGCAAAGCAGCTTATCAATAACGCTGGATGATCCAAACATTGATTTCGGAGTTTGCAC
>CAYVGP010000194.1:0-1942 GCA_964451135.1 uncultured Methanosarcinales archaeon | reverse complement strand
TAGTGTGTAAAATCAGAAGATTTATATACTAAACAATATACAGATATAGATAAAAACGGAAAACTTTATAAAGAAACAGAGTAATATTCAGTAAGCAAAAGTATGCAGTTATATGCACCTGCTTTGAAAAATGAAGGAACGCATAACAGTAACGATAGACAGGGAAATTCTGAGATGGGTTGACGAGAAGGTAAGCCGTTACGTTTTTGCAAACAGGAGCCACTCCTTTGAGTTCCTGATAAGCAGAAAGATGCTGGAAGAGGGAAGAACGCAAAGCCATGCGAAAACCAGCACAGCGCAAACAAGAAAAGAAAGGGCAGGAAGATGAAGGAACGAATCTCAATAACAATAGACAGGAAGCTCCTCAGGTGGGTGGATGAGAAGGTAAGGGAAAGAGTCTTTGCAAGCAGGAGCCACGCCCTCGCGTTCCTGGCAAGGGAAGCGATGGAGCAGGAGAGGGAAGCATACGAGGGAAGAGCGCAGAGGAGGGAAGAGGCGTAAGGCAGCAACGGAAAAAGAAAGATGAAGGCGCGCAAGGCAAGGGAAAAGGCATCGCTGATGTGGCAGAAGGCAGTCTCAAGCAGGAAAACATGGGCAGTCATAGGCGCCGCGCTGCTGGTTCTTGCGCTTGCAGGTCTGTACTTCGTCAACACCTACATCGGCTGGGTCGCCATAGAAAGCATCGGGGGAACCATAACCCAGGTTGACATCTCCCTGACAATGCCCACAACCATATACGTGGGCTACTACGGCCTCGTGCTCCGCGTCTTCAATGTCTCAACATCAACAGAGGAAACCATCACCCCGGGCGCAATAAAAAGAAAGGACCTCATATTTGACTGCCTCTCAAGGGACGGCTCAGAACTCTACGTTGCGGATGTTCCAGAGGCGCAGATAGACACAAGCAACGTAACAGCAGCAAGCATATCCGACATAGAGAACTACTTCAACCTCACCAACCACACCGAGTGGGACTCAATAGCAGACACATACACCCAAAAGATAAACATCACTTTCGGGAACACAGAGATAGAGGCGCTGGGAACATACACTTACAGGAACGGGGAGGGCGGCACAACAGACTTCGCCACAGTAGCGCTGAAAGACAAAAACGGCATCGTCTTCTTCGGGGCACCGCTGAGCAGCGGCTACCTCAGCGGATTCAACACCCAGACAGTGAATTACCAGTTCCTTATTCCTGTGCCTGAAAACGTCACAAGCGTGAAGCACTACTTCTTCAGGGACCCATTTGACGAGTGCCCCTACGGCCCCGGAGCCACGCTCTTCAACGGAACGTTGAGAGGCCTTGTTTTTGAGAACACAAGCAACCAAAGCCTTGTCCCGCTGGAGGGCGTCCAGATATCAGTGGGGCCTGCCTTCACGACAAGCAACTCAACAGGAGAGTACGACACAGGGGTGCCTGAGGGCACCTACACGCTGATAGCTGTGAAGCAGGGATACAAGCCGCACATCGCGCCGAACATCACAATACTTGCGGGCAACACCACCTACTACAACATCACCCTTGTTGAGGCGGGAGTCGGGGAGCTCTTCGGAAACGCGACATTGTACGGGAAGGTGTACGACAACACCACAAAATTCGCGCTTGAAAACGCAACAGTCGCAGTCGGGGGAGAAACAAGGCTGACAAACTCAACAGGGGACTACAGGGTAACAACAACAGCGGGAAGGCTCACAGTGGTCGCATTCAAGCAGGGCTACAACCCGGAGATTGAAAACATAAGTGTGGCAACAGGGGAAACAAAGGAGCTTGACTTCTACCTCTCCCCCACTCAGGAAACAGGTCTGGGCCCGGGAGCAGGAGTGGGCGCAGGAGCAGGCGCAGGGCCCGGGCTCGGGGCAGGTCTCGGGGCAGGGCAGGGGCCGGGGCAGGGAGTGGGAACAGGAATACAGGTGAAGGAGGAGAGGCCGGGGCAGATAG
>CAYVGP010000193.1:0-2058 GCA_964451135.1 uncultured Methanosarcinales archaeon | reverse complement strand
GTAAGCTTTACTTTCCCATGCTTACAATGAAAAACAAAACAGTATTCCTGGAAATCTTTGGGGATTCTCCCATATTGAGAGCATTAGACTTTTTAGTAGTCAATGAAGACTTTGATTACAGCATGACAGATATATCTAATCTTTCCGGTGTTGGCTATTCTACACTTAAACTTTTCTGGGGAAAATTAGAAAAAGAAGGAATAATAGTAAATACAAGAAGGGTTGGAAAAGCTAAGATGTATAAACTTAATTTGGCTAATCCTGTGATTAAGAAATTCAGGGATTTCTACTGGGAAACAACAAAGCGCCGTATACATGAAAAAATAAAGGAAAAAGAAGTGGCAGTTAAGCAGTAAAACAGCGGCCCGACTTCTTCAACACGTTTGAACTTCGCGCTCAATTAACGGCAAATCCCCAACTCCGCGAAGCACCTTTCCCGCGTAGCAAGCAGAAATCTTTTTATACAGAGCTTGTTCTTTCCCTTCCTATGCTCGACATAAGAATTTTCAGGGAGAGCCCCGACGTTGTCAGGGAGAGCCTCAGGAAGAGGAGGGACGAGGAAAAGCTGAAAGAGGTGGATGAGATAATAGAACTTGACAAGAGGCACCGCTCCCTGATTAAAGAGGTTGAGGCCCTCAGGCGCAGGAGGAACGAGATAACAGCAGAGATAAACGCGCTCAGGAAAAAGGGCGTGGACTTTTCAAAGAAGCTGCAGGAGGCAAAGAAGATACCTGCGAAGCTTGAGAAGCTTGAGAAGGAAATGGCGGCAGCGAGGGAGAAGCTCACCGGGATGCTCTTCTCAATGCCTAACATCCTGCACGAGTCTGTTCCGGAAGGGGATTCAGAGGAGGACAACGTTGTTCTCAGGGAAGTTGGGAAAAGAACAGAAAAGAAGGCGAGGAGCCACGTGGACGTCATTGAGAGCCACGGCCTCGCGGACATGGAGAGGGCTGCCAAGATTTCAGGCGCAAGGTTTTACTTTCTGAAAAACGAGCTTGTTCTCCTTGATCTTGCGCTCCAGAGATTCGCGCTTGACCTGCTCAGGGAAAAAGGCTTCACCATCGTCTCGCCTCCGCTTATGATGAGGAGGAAGCCGTACGAAGGAGTTACGGACATAAGGGACTTTGAGGACGTGATGTACAAGGTGGAGGGCGAGGACCTCTACCTCATAGCCACGAGCGAGCACCCGATGGCTGCGATGCACATGAACGAGATTTTTGAGGAAGCGGAGCTCCCCAAAAAGTACGCAGGTGTGAGCGCGTGCTTCAGGAAGGAGGCAGGGAGCCACGGCAAGGACACGAAGGGCATATTCAGGGTTCACCAGTTCAACAAGGTGGAGCAGTTCGTTTTCTCAAAGCCCGAGGACTCATGGAAAATCCACGAGGAGCTGCTTTCAAATGCAGAGGAGATTTTCAGGAAGCTCAAGATACCCTACAGGGTGGTGAACATATGCACGGCCGACATAGGGACAGTGGCAGCCAAGAAGTACGACATAGAGGCGTGGTTCCCTGCGCAGCAGAAATACAGAGAGGTTGTCTCCTGCTCCAACTGCACCGACTACCAGGCAAACAGGTTAAGAATACGGTACAGAACAAGCGACGGCAACAAGGCAGTGCACACCCTGAACAGCACAGCAGTGGCAACATCCAGAGTCATTGTTGCGATAATTGAGAACTTTCAGAATCGGGATGGAAGCATAGGCGTCCCCGAGGCACTGCAGCCCTACATGGGAGGGGTGAAGAAGATTGGCAAAGCGTAACGGAATGTCCCCCAATGCAGTTCTTGCTGTCGGCGTAATAATAACTGCTGTTTCGCTTTTTCTGAACATTGCGAGAGACACGAGGAAGTTCTCGCTTTTCCTGCTCGCAGGCATAGCCATGGTTGCCTACGCGTTTGCCAGGATATTCATTCTCGGGCACGAGCGCGGCGCCCCCCCTGCTTCCCGGGCACCCCGCGCCGCTGCCGGCGCCCAGGGCTTCCGCAGGCACAGGGCGCAATCCTTCAACAGCGCATTCAGGGGAGCCCAGAGAATGTGCCAGAGGTGCGGCAACCTTCTCC
>CAYVGP010000192.1:0-2061 GCA_964451135.1 uncultured Methanosarcinales archaeon | reverse complement strand
GGTCATTGATTATGGACAGCCCTTCCCAGCTGCGGATAGTCCAAACTTTGTTTTTAGGTACCAGCAGTTTACAGAGAACGTGCCTGTCGGCGATGTACGCATTTTGAATTTGAATATAAAGGCGTCATCCCTGCCGTCAAAAAAAACGCACTTTTTCAGAGTTAAGATATGCGTTGCCGCTGCTGATGCTCCTGATACCTGTCTCTCTGACCCAAGTGGTTCAGGCGACTGGATCTACGGGCAGAAGGAGTTTTTCATTGAGGTTCAATAACTGCATGATGTGTAAAAAGTTTTGAGGTGGGTGAAATGAAAAAAAGGCTTACCCAGAGCGAGGAGTTTGAGATTCTCAAGCTGGTCTTGGACAAGTTTTTGTGGCTGGGCTTTGCCATAATGGTCTACGGCCTGTGGGTGATCATAAAGGGAGAGGCAAGCGACTTCATCTTAAGGGGCTTTTCCTTCATGATAGCCGGTGCAATAATCCTCATGCTCTTCATGATGCTCCTTGTCAAGGAATACGAGATACTCAAATAGGGACTGTTCTAGGAAAAAATGCGATCAAAGCATGCAGCGAGAGTTGCGCTTGTGTTGGTAGTTGCTCTTTCCTTGCTTCTTGTTCTTTCCGGCTGCACCAAGAAGGTGTGCGAGACAAACAGGGACTGCAATGACGGGAACAGGTGCACAGTGGACAGGTGCGTGGACAAGGGGGCGAGGTGCGAGAACAGGCCTGTTGACAACTGCTGTGGCAACGGCATATGCGAGGGCGAGGAAGGCGAAAACCAGTGCACCTGCGCCAATGACTGCGGACAATGCTCGGGTAGCTCCGGGCCGTATCTTTCAAAGTCCTGCATTGAGGGCGAGTGCGTGCTCTCAGTCAAGCCGAAGATTGCAACAAAAAAGTCCCTCAGCGACCTCATTGACAGCAGGAAGTTCTCGGTCGTGGCGACATACACGTACCCCCAGCCTTTTGACGTGTACCGCTCTCTCTTCAACCTTGAGGTGAAGCTTGACAAGGTTCAGCCGAATGTGGAGCTGGTGACTCTGAAGACAGCGGAGCTTTACACCAAGCTTGACAGGAGGGGGAGGGAGATAAGCATTCTAGGAAGCAAGACCGTGGACAAAACCCTTTGGTCTGAAAAAACAAGAATAGTTGAGGACATTCCATTAACAAACGCCCTCTTCAACACCTCGTGGGACAAGAAGGAGATGACCATAAAGCTTTCATTCACCTACCTTTACAAGTCCGGCAGGACAACAAAAGAGCAGAGCTATGAGTATGAGAAGACACTGGGCGAGGAGGTTGTCTTTGTGAGGACAGGGCTGGAAAGGAAGTGCCCGGAGAGTTGCGATGACAACGACCCCTGCACAGTTGATTCCTGCTCCGAGAAGACAGGGTTCTTTTGCGTTCACGAGGCAACAACCGAAAGCTGCTGCGGCAACTTCCAGTGCGACGAGGGGGAGAACGAGTGCACCTGCGCAGAGGACTGCGGAAGCTGCAGCGAGTATGTGGGGAACTACATGGAGTACGCCTGCGTCTCAAGCATGTGCATCAGCACTCTCAGGGACCAGGTCTCGGTAAAGCCCAAAACAATTGTCAATGACAAGACATTCGGAACCTACCTTGCTTTTCAGGTGAAGGCAACCTATGACGAGCCATTCATCAACAACGTGTCTGTCCTGAAGGTCGAGTTGGAGGTTGTTAAGGCAGCGGGGGTTTCGGGCTTGAAATTCAAGAGAATCCAGGTTATAGACTCCTCAACCAAGGAGCTTCTGGGGGAGAAGAACTTTGAGCACCCTCTTCAGGGCGTGGGGGACTCCTTCTCTGACTCCCTGACATTAAGCTTCACAACCCAGAAGGTTGAGGAGCAGCGCAACATCATAATAAAGCTTATATTTGATTACGTGAAAGAGCCCACAAGGGAGGGGCAGCAGCCAAGCGAGCTCATCAACAACGTTTACCAGCTCACTCTCAGCAACGTTGTTTTCCTGAAAGAGGGAGTCCCCAAATGAACAAGAAGGCAATCCAGCTTTCCGCGAACTTTATTGTTGTGCTGATTCTTTCCA
>CAYVGP010000191.1:0-2065 GCA_964451135.1 uncultured Methanosarcinales archaeon | reverse complement strand
GGGGTTTGTGTAGACATCGGGGGCGGGAATGTCCTGGAAGGGTCCAAGAAAAGGGGCGAGTTCCTCTATGTATGTCCTGCTCAGCCTTTCAAGCTCTCCAAGGGAAAGCCTTTTCGGGTCCACGATTACCCCGCCTTTGGCGCCGCCGAAAGGAATACCCACCACGGCGTTCTTGAACGTCATTAAGAATGCGAGGGTCTTCACTTCGTCAAGGTCCACAGCAGGAAAGAAGCGTATCCCTCCCTTCATCGGGCCCCTTGCGTCGTTGTGCTGGACCCTGTACCCCTCAAACACCTCCACAGAGCCGTCATCCATCCTCACTGGAAGAGCTGCTATGATTATTCTCTTGGGCATGGCAAGCTTTGTGAAGATGTGGTCTCCCATGCCTGTCAGCTCAATCGCTTTCTTCAGGTGCTGGAGCACCTCCTGGTAGTGCTCTTCCCCTGTTTTGTGAAGCTTCCAAAACCCTTTCTTAACGTATTTTCTGGCTTCATCCTCTGATTCTTCTTTTTCTTTTTTTGTGTTTTTCATGAAAACCGCCCTTTTTATTGTGTTGAGGCTGCGCGCATCTCCCTGTTTGAAACAGGGCCCTGCCCGGATTTTTTTGCATTTATTTGTGTTTTTGCTATGTTTTCCCTGTCTAAAACGCTCTTTTATTTCCTATAAGGGTTTTTTCAAGGCTATATTTAAATTTTCGCTTTGAAATATGGAATAATCTTAACCTTCTTGAAAAACAGCAATCTTTAAAGAGAAAGAGCCATTTCACAGGGTGAATCTCATGATGGTTTCCGAGTCATCTGGCAAGGGCAGCGCAGCTTCCAGCTACGTGAATTCGTGCTCTTCCCTTGTCTCTGAATACACAGGGAAGAAAAACGTTTTTTTCTGCACGAGCGGAAACAACGCACTGTGGAGGGTGCTCAGAAAAGAAAAGAGAGAAGGGGCCAAAAGAATTATTGTGCAGGACCAGGGGGGCTGGCTCTCGTACATCCATTACGCGAAGAGATTAGGGCTGGAGCTTGTGAGGGTTGAGACCAGCTACGGGATTGTTGGAAAAGAAGCGCTCTTGAGGACTCTTCATCACAGGGATGTTGTTGTTCTCAACTCTGCACCGGGCTATTTCTGTTTTCAGGATTCCAAGCCAATACACTCTTTGTGCAGGAACAGGAAAGCAACGCTTATTACAGACGCCAGCGGCTCTCTTGGCCACATAAGGCCCTTGCACGGCCACTACGTTTTCGGGAGCTTCGGAAAGCACAAGCCAGCAGGGATAGGCAGCGGGGGGTTCATTGCCTCTGACCTTGATTTGCGTGGTTTGGGCTCTTCAGAAACAGGGCTGCCCTTTGGCTTGCTTCACACGCGCCTGAGCCTGCTGCCTGATTTGTACGAGTCCTTTTTTGAGCTTTCAGCCAGGGTGAAGAATGAGCTTCTTGAAAAGGGCATAAGGGTGCTTTGCCCTGAACGCAGAGGCATCAACGTGATTGCCCTCTTTGACTCGGATGAGGAGAAAAAAGCAATCGAGGAATATTGCGAAAAGCATAAATATGAATACACTCATTGCCCGAGGTACATCAGGGTTGAGAGGAAAGCAGTAAGCATAGAGCTGAAGAGGCTTGATGCTACGTTGCTTTCGGGTTTGGAAGCACGCTGAAGAACCACTCACTAAAAAGGGGTTAAATTGATTGCAAGAAAACTGATTGCTCTGGGCTTCATCCTCCTAATGGCAAGCGTCTTTGTCCGCATAACCTATTTCTTCTCAGAACACGAGGTTGACACCTCTTCTCCCCAAGTGTTCTCCTTGGGAAAGGAGGCCCTCTCAATAACAGGGAGGATTGCTGAAGAACTAACTCACAGAAACCTGTCTGTGAACGCAACCAGTGATTAATGCTCATGATTAATAATGATTCGCACTCCCGGAGTTGTTGGTGCATAAGGTTTGGCTATTAACGTAAAATCGTTTAAAGAAAACTGACTGAGCGAGGTGGTGAAATGCTTAGGGAACCGGAAAGCATGGAAGAGGTTGTTTATTTCACAAACAGGACAATCGGGAAAGGCGAAATAAAGGTTT
>CAYVGP010000190.1:0-2101 GCA_964451135.1 uncultured Methanosarcinales archaeon | reverse complement strand
GGTACGATTTTCCTGACAATGGAGCGAATAAAGTGGCAAATGCTTTGAGGGAAACCCAATTCATTCTTGAAGGTCGTTATTGGCTACCCGGCAGCACAACAGTGAGGAGGATTGAGGACGTTGCAACTAAGGTAGCGACAAGCGAAGAAGGGGCAAAAGAATACGCAAAACATCATGGAATAAATTCCATCGTGCTGACCAGTTGCTACCGGAGAAACCAAGAATCCGCCTTATCACATAAAAAATGACTCTTGATTGTAGTAAGGGAGCAGCAGATAAGACAAAAAGCATGGAGGAAAAGAAAACAGTGCCTTTTTGAATGTAAAAAAGCAGAGTTAGTTAAGTGGAGAAAGGGCAAGAATGAAACGGTGTTTTTTTTAACACCAAAAAAGGCAAGCTATTTAAAACACTGCTGACTACATGGCTTCATGATTGGCTACGTGCTTATAAGGCTGGACAAGCCCGTGGAAGAGGAAGTGCTTGACAGGCTTCTTGAGCTTAAAAAAGTAAGGGAAGCCCACATACTTTTCGGGGAATGGGACCTGATAGCGAAGGTTGAGGCAGAGAACCCCGAGGAGCTTGGCGGCTACGTGATTGACAACATCCGCGGAATTGAGGGAGTGAACCTGACAAGCACGCTGATATCAGCGAAGTAGCACAAAGACCGCTGTTAAGAAGTCTGCCGCCTCTCCGGGAGCCCACAGCTGCCCGATTAAAGATGCTCAAAAAAGAAATGAGGGTTCTGGGCATTGACGACGCTGCTTTTGACAAGTTCAAGAAGGGCAGGGTTTACGTGATAGGCACTCTTTTCAGGGGAGGGCTGTGGATGGACGGGTGCATGTCCACGAAGATAAGGGTTGACGGTGACGACGCAACAGACAAGATTTCCGAGATGATTCTTAAGAGCAAGTTCAGGCCCCAGATTCAAGCCATAATCCTTGACGGCATAGCTGTGGGCGGCTTCAACGTCATAGACACAGAGAAGCTGAACAGGGACACAGGAATACCTGTGATTGTTGTCATGAGGCACTACCCCAAGAAGGGAGAGATGATTTCCGCTCTTGAAAGCCTGGGCATGAGGGAAAAGGCAGGGCTGATAAGAAAGGCGGGGAAGATACACAAGGCAGGAAAAATCTACTTTCAGGTCGTCGGGGAAAGCAGGGAGTGGGCGCTTGAGGTTCTGAGGATAACCTGCACGCACTCATTCATTCCCGAGCCTGTCAGGGTTGCCCACCTCATAGCGCAGGCAATAAGCCTGGGAGAGAGCAGGGGAAAGGCGTGAAGAGCGCCGGGATGTCTGGGTCGCAGTTATTTCCGAGCATTCTTCGGGGCATACTCCCGGCGCAGCCTGCGAATCTGTTCCCATATTATTTCGCCGAGCTTTGCCACTGAGTTGTCGCCCGGAAGATACTCGTAGTAGAAGTTAAGGGTTGTCCCAACTGACACCGGCATTCCTGACTGTTTCTTGGCAATGTTGTTGAGGTCAGCAACGTACTTGGAAAGAAGTAAGGAAGCTGTTGCGATGTTTTCTGAGTCAGGAGGGGAATCGTGTATGATGAAAAGGAGTTGTTGTGAGTCTGGGAAGTAGATTCTCACCTTCTTTGAGTTAAGGAGCTTGCCAATTCGCGAAAGCTCTTCTTTGTAGACTGAGTATATGGCCCCTTTCAGTTCAAAGTAATTTTTGCTCAGGGCGAGAAAAAAGGGGTTTTTCACTATTGACAGCAGCCCATCAAAGCTCTCAATCGTGAAGTTCCTTATCTCCTCTCTCATAGGGCGAGGCGTCTATCTCCATGATTTTTTCCTCAAGCAGGGCAAGGGACTCAGCCCTGTACGTCTTTCTGTGCTTCGCGTTGTATTTCTCAACCAGCAAATCAAGGACTCCTTTTCTTCTGAACTCTTCTGCGGTAGAGAAACGCAACTCCAACCTAGGGGGCTCGAAGCTGCTCATATGCGCGCCGTAATCCTGGACAGCGCTTTTGTCAGCCGGGGAAAACGCGATGCCGAGGTAAAGGGCAGCGTTCATCAACAAGCTCATTCCATAATGGAAACGACTCCGCCTATAAAAAAGTTACTATTGTCACCACTCCAGAATAACTATTAT
>CAYVGP010000189.1:0-2122 GCA_964451135.1 uncultured Methanosarcinales archaeon | reverse complement strand
AGCGACGCATCCGGGAAAAAGACCCAAACAGAGCTTCTTGGCCAGCGCCTCGCTGCGGAGGGCTACGAAGTCAAAACCCTTGACTTTCCCAGATATGATTCTTTTTTCGGGAGCCTGGTTGCAAGGTATCTGAGGGGGGAGTTCGGCTCTCTTGACTCATTAGCTCCGGAGCTGCCATCTCTTCTCTTTGCTCTTGACAGGTTTGAGCACAAAGGGGTTATTGAGAGATGGCTTCAGAAAGGAAACATTGTGCTCCTTGATAGGTACGTGGAGTCCAACATGGCATACCAGTCAGCAAAGATAGCCAACCCTGAGAGAAGGCAGAGGCTTGTTTCATGGATAGAAACCCTTGAGTACGGAAAGCTTGCGCTTCCCAGGCCTGATGTAGTCATATACCTTTATGTTCCAATCTCTGTTTCCAGGGAGCTGCTGAAGAAAAGGCCCCTGAAGCCCTACATCTTGGGGAAAAAGAAGGACCTTCACGAGGAGAACGAGGCCTTTCAGGAAGAGGTGGTTAAGAACTACATGGCCCTTGCGTCAAGGTTCTCATGGGAAACAGTAAACTGCGCCCCCGGCAACTCGCTTCTTCCAAAGGAACGCATTGCAGAGATTATTTACCGGATCGTCCGGGCCCGCATCTCCCTGCCCTGACTACCTGGCTTCTTCAAAGTCCCTTCTCAGAAGAACCCCCACCCTCAGTTCTGGGAACCGCTTCTGAAGATGGTCCCTCAGCCTGGCGAGAAACTCCTCTCCCGGGGGGCGTATGTTTGAGAAGCCCTTGCCCAGAACCTTTCCGTCCGGGGGCCAGAACTGGACAAGGTTCCAGCCGCACTCAAGCTTTCTTATCATTTGCCCTATTTCCTCAAAATCGCTCTTTTTGTAGATGAGGCCGGGAACAACAAGGGTTCTAACTTCCAAGCTAACTTCGCTCTTGGCAGCTTCAAGAAGATGTATGGTTTCCATGAGGTCGTCTATTATCTGCCTTGTGATGAAAAAGAAGGTCTTTGACTTTGTGACCCTCTCAAACAGCTCCTCGGAGTCAGGGGCCTTGATGTCAAGGATGATGTAATCAACAACCTTGCGTTTCAGAAGGCTCTGGATTGTGTGGGGCTTTGAGCCGTTTGTGTCAACAGCAACCTTCATTCCGAGGTCCTTTGCCAGCTTTGCGAGTTCCAGGAGGGCCTGCCTCTGGAGCGTTGGCTCGCCTCCTGTGAAAAGCACATGAGTCTTGCTTGATGAGGCGTCCTTAACAGCCCTCTTCACGTCCCTCAGCTCTGTGAGGAATTCCTCCTTGAACTCAATTATGCCGGGAACGTTGCAGGAGGGGCACCTGTAGTTGCATCCTGCAAAATAAACTGTCAAAAGATTCTCGCTGTCAATAACAGCAGGGGCCCTGAACTCGTCAGTTACTATGTATGCTTGCATTCTGCTCACACTAAAATTGATAGAAGTAGAGAGATAAAGGCTTTTTTATAAATATTTACGAACACTTGAAGAATCAGTCCTCCTCCTCGCTCTTTGCTGCGAAGTCCGAGAGAGTCTTGTTTCTTTTTATTGTCTCATAGCTTATCTTGCTTTCCATGCTCACCACCTTTTCCTCTTTTTCAGGATTCTCCTGTGCTTCCGAAGCCCCCTTCGCCCCTCTTCGTGGGGCTCAGCTCCTCAACAACAACGAGTTCTGCCCGGGCAACCGGGGCAATCACGAGCTGCGCGATCTTCTCGCCCTTGCTCACCTTCACTGTCTCGCTTCCAAGGTTTATCACTATAAGCTTGACTTCGCCCCTGTAGCCGGAGTCAATTGTGCCCGGGGTGTTGACAAGGGACAATCCTTTTTTCAAGGCGAGCCCTGACTTCGGCCTTGTCTGCGCCTCATAGCCAGGGGGAATTTCAAGGAACACCCCTGTTGAAACAAGCTTCCTCTCAAGGGGCTTAAGCTCAAACTCCTCTGCCGAGAAGAGGTCCATGCCGGAGTCGCCGGGGTGGGCGTACCTGGGCAGCACCGCTCCCTCAGCCAGCTTGACCCTTATCTGAACCACTTCTGCGCCCCTTGTAGTTTTTTCGCCCATCTCAAAAGAGAGCTTGCTCATATTTATAGAAAATCAAAGTAAAATCTATATGATTC
>CAYVGP010000188.1:0-2151 GCA_964451135.1 uncultured Methanosarcinales archaeon | reverse complement strand
AGAAACAGGAGACAGCATGGCCGAAGTGACGCTTCAGAACATTCAGGCAAGGGCAAGAATGGTTTTATTGATGGCAGCAGCCAACAACAGCGACGCATTGCTCCTGTGCACGAGCAACAAGAGCGAGATAGCAACAGGGTACGGGACAATCTACGGCGACATGGCAGGAGCCATTGCTCCACTCGGGGACTTGACAAAGACAAGGGTTTACGCGCTCGCAGAGCACATAAACAAAGAAAGAGAAATCATTCCGAAAAAGGCGATTGAGAGGCCGCCGACAGCAGAACTCAAGCAAGGGCAGCTTGACCAGGACGACCTCCCCGCCTATGACCTGCTGGACAGCATAATTGAGGGCTACGCTGAGGAAGGCATGGCGCAAGAAGAGCTTGAGAAGAGGTTTGGCTCGGAAATTGTGAGAAAAACCATTGGAATGATAAGGAAGAGCGAGTTCAAGAGGAAGCAGGGACCCATAATAATACGCCTAACCAAAAAGAGCTTCGGCTCCGGCTGGAGAATGCCTGTTGCAGGGAAGTGGTGAGCCAGAATAAGAGGCAATTCTGAATAAATTCAGGGGCAAAAGCTTCGCCCAGCAGTAAACTTTAAATAGTAGTGCTGGGCTTTTTGAGGCATGGTTATGAAGGTATTGCACAAATTCCTGAACAAGTTCTTCAGAAATGTTTTCAGGAAAAAAAAGCACGTCAAGCTTGGTCTTTACGGCCCGCCCAACGCGGGAAAGACAACCCTTGCGAACAGGATATGCCAGGACTGGCTGGGAGAGGACATGGGCAAGGTCTCAAGCATCGCCCACGAGACAAGGGAGATCCAGATAAAGGAGCAGATAAACATAAAGTCAAACGGCAAGGAGCTTTCATTCAACCTCGTTGACACCCCCGGCATAGCCACAAAGATTGACTACGAGGACTTCATGAAGAAGGGGCTCAAGGAGAAGGAGGCAAAGAAGAGGGCGAAGGAAGCGACAAAGGGAGTGATTGACAGCATAAAGTGGCTTGATGAGATGGACGCTGTAATTGTTGTGCTTGACTCAACCGAGGACCCCTACTCCCAGGTCAACATCACCATAATAGGCAACCTGCAGGCAAGGGACATACCTGTTCTGATAGTTGCGAACAAGGTGGACCTCAAGAAGGCCAATGTGAAGAAGGTTGAGGCTGCGTTCCCACAGTACAAGGTTGTCCCGATATCTGCGAAGTACGGCAACAACATAGACGAGTTTTACGAGGCCCTGTTTGAAGTGGTGTGAAAAAATGCTTACCCTGCAGTTCATCCCCTACTACGAGATTGAGGGATTGTCCTCAGCCAAGAGAATAAAGAAGCTTCTTGACTTGGTGAAGTCAAACAAGATAATACTCCTTGAGGGCAGGCTGAAGAGGGAGGAGGAGAAGGACTTGATAGAGATAACAATGGAGGAGATTGACGACAAGTTCAAGGGCATTGAGCTCGCAGTGATTTACCCTGAGCAGGAAACAGCCCAGATATTCGGAAAAATAAAGAAGGGATTCATGAACCTTCTCCTAGGAAACCGCATCGGCTTCACGATAATAGGGCCTGCAAACATCGTCAAGGAGATAAAGAAAAGCCCTGACAAGATACAGCTCATGATTGAGGAAAAGAAAAAAAAGAGAAGGAGAAAGTAGGAAAATGCCCCACCAGTGCGTGAGATGCGGGACCCTCTACGGCGACGGGGCCAAGGAAATACTCTCAGGGTGCAGCTGCGGCGGACGCTTGTTCTTCTACATCAAGAAAGAGAAGCTTGAGGAAGCCAGAAAGGTAACAGAGAAGCTGAGCGAAAAGGAAAAGAAGCAGATAGAGAAGGACGTGCTTGACATTGTGGGGGAGCAGAGAAAAAAGGACGAGGCAATCGTTCTTGACCTTGAGTCCATAAGAATAAGGAAGCCCGGGAAGTACGAGATTGACCTTGTGAGCCTCTTCAAGAAGAGGCCTCTCATCTACAAGCTTGAGGAGGGCAAGTACGTCATTGACCTTCCTGAGAGCTTCAAGAAGGCAAGCGAGGAATAGCTATTTCCCCGCCATTATCTCAATCACGTCTCCATGGTTGAGGTGGTGGTCCCTGCCCACAGGCATCTTCTTCTTCACGTCTATTGCCTTGATGAAGTTCTCCCCGAAGTCTGT
>CAYVGP010000187.1:0-2172 GCA_964451135.1 uncultured Methanosarcinales archaeon | reverse complement strand
CGTTGAGTCCTTCACAGACGAGATGCTTTTCTGCAAGTCCTGCAATAAGAGCCACAAGGCCGATGCCGTGGCTGAGAAGGCAAAAGAAGGGGAAAAAGAGAATCCCGGGCCGAAATGCCCCGACTGCGGGGGCGAGCTCAAGCCTGCAGGGGAGTTCAACCTAATGTTCGCAACAAAGGTGGGCGCTTCAAAGGACTCCTCAACTGCCTACCTCAGGCCGGAAACAGCCCAGCTCATATTCGCGAACTTCAAGCTCATAATGGAGACAGCAAGGGCAAAGCTGCCCTTCGGAATAGCCCAGGCAGGCAAGTCCTTCCGCAACGAGATATCGCCGAGGGACTTCCTGTTCAGGACAAGGGAGTTTGAGCAGTTTGAGATAGAGTACTTCGTGCATCCTGCAAAAAAAGACGAGTGCCCGTTCTACGACGAGACAAAAAATCTCAAAGTCAACGCCCTCACTGCTGAGGACCAGGCAAAGGGAAAAGAGCACTCAGAAAGAACAATAAAAGAGCTTGTGAAAAAGGGGGTGTTCAAGAACAAGTGGCATGCCTACTGGGTGGCAGAGTTCTACACATTTTTCACCTCCCTAGGAATAAGAAAGGAAAACCTGAGGGTGAGGGAGCACACGAAGGAGGAGCTCGCGCACTACGCCTCTGCGTGCGCAGACATTGAGTACAGGTTCCCCTTCGGGTGGAAGGAGATTCACGGAAACGCGGACAGGGGCACATTTGACCTTGACCAGCACATAAGGGAGTCAGGGCAGGACCTCAGGGTCTTTGACGAGGAAACAAAGGAGAAGGTCGTGCCTGCCGTGGCCTCCGAGCCGTCGCAGGGAATAGAAAGGGCGATGCTCGCATTCCTCTTTGAGGCCTACAACCACGACAGGGAAAGGGGCAACATCGTGCTCAGGCTCCATCCCCGGATAGCCCCTGTGAAGGCAGGGGTGTTCCCGCTTGTCAACAAGCTGGACGGGAAGGCAAGGGAAGTGTTCAACTCGCTCAAGAAGGAAGTTCCAGCAATATACGACAGGTCAGGAAGCATAGGGAGGAGGTACGCAAGGGCTGACGAGATAGGAATACCCTGCTGCGTCACAATAGACTTTGAGACCCTCAAGGACAGCTCCGTGACTGTGAGGGACAGGGACACCACAAGGCAGGAGCGAGTCAGGATAAGCGAGCTAGCAGCGTACATCCGCAGCAAGAGTGAGGGCGCAGCGCCTGGCTGAAAAATGGTGGCGAAGGCCGCCGCACTGCTTCCAAACCGCAAAAGGGCCTCAGGCAGGGGCTGGCCGCTGAGTCCTTATTAAAAAAACAACAAAGGTGATGGCTGAGTGATAAAAGAACTGCAACCAAAACAGAGCAACGTGAATGTAGAGGGCGAAATAACAGAGAAGGGAGAAGTGAGGGAGTTTCAGAAGTTCGGCAACCCCGGCAGGGTGTGCTCCGCGAAGATCAAGGACGAGAGCGGGGAAATCGGGCTGACACTCTGGAACGACCAGATAGACCAGGTCAAGGTCGGGGACAGGGTGAGAATAACAAAGGGCTACGTGAATGAGTGGCAGGGGGAGATGCAGCTAACCACAGGAAGGTTCGGGCAGCTGGAAGTGCTCTCCAAGGACAGCGGAGAAAGCGATGAGGGGGCGAGCGTCGGCGACGAAGGGGGAGACGAGGGCTGAGCACAGCTCGTGAGTTGCGTTGGCGCCAGATTGTTGGGGATTGTTTGCCTCGTTCCCAGCCCGCACCAACACCCCTGCGCGCTTAACCCATCGCAGAGATGGGTAATCTTTATAAATCGCCTGCAACCCCTGAGAAAACCTGAAAAAGCCATCTGCAGAAACCCCCTGAGTGCGGGGCGGTAGCTCAGCCTGGGAGAGCACTAGACTGAAGATTCCCTGGCTGGCCTGGATATGATGAGGCGCTTGCCTGTGATTATCAGATATCTAGGTGTCCCGGGTTCAAATCCCGGCCGCCCCACTCCTTTTTCTCAAGCATCGCGCGCTGCCAACTTCAGGAAGAGTGCTTGCTTTTACATCCAAGAGGAACCCGGAGCGTCATGGCGAGGGGTTCGCACCCCCTTAATGGGAAAAAAGAGAAGCGGGTTTTTCAGCCCTATTTTTTCATGTATTCTGCCGTGACATATGTCACCACCTTAAAAATTTAGTGAGTTTTGCTA
>CAYVGP010000186.1:0-2190 GCA_964451135.1 uncultured Methanosarcinales archaeon | reverse complement strand
CCCGGCTCGTCGTTTGCCTTGGTCGCATAGCAGATGACTGTTTCAGGGAACACTGAGAACGCTTTTCTGAGCCCCTCAACCCTGCTTTTCGCTATTTTTGCGCTGTACACAAAGCAGGGAGTCTTGAGTTTTCTTAAATCAACCCCCTGTTTTCTTATTTCCTGAACAAGACTTGGCTCTCTCATGGCTGAAACCCCGTTGTTCTGGCTGCGCCAGAAACAAGAATGCTGAAGAACTCTATGATCTGCACTTCACGAGATTCATCATTGGCGAGAATGAGCAGGATTATTTAAATCTTGCTTTCGCGGGCCTAAGCTGTTTTTCCCCTTGTCTTGGCAAGCCTTGTTGCGTAGCCAGCCACCATGTTCCTTATCTTCTTTGATGTCTCAGGAAGAAGGGCCGCGACTACCTGCTTGTTCTTCTCGTAATCATTGGTGAACCTTTCAGCGTATTCCCTGAAAATCTTCTTGGTTATTCTCTTTATAAGCACTGTCTTTATTCGCCCCATAACGAGGAGAGATTGGGTTCCCTTTTTAAGCATTTTGTTTTGTGTTCCCCGCTCTCCACGCTTTTCGGCTTTGAAACAAAACGCAACGCAAGCGCACTTGTGCCCTTGCATGGCACTCTTTTCTTTGCCGCTCTTTACTGGAAAACCTTAATAATGATTCCAGTTTCCTTTTTTGTCTATGGCAAGGAGTGAATTGTACGGGCTGCTTCCGGCAGTGCTCATACTCGCGCTCGGATGGCTTTTTATGAGGGCGGGAAACCTGTTTTTCAGGAACAGTCGCAGGCATGATATCCCAAACTTCAGGCTTAAGACATACAGGAACATTGTGCTTCTCGTGACACTCTTTTCCGCTTTGCTTTTCCTCAAGAAGGACGCTCTCTCAGTAGCAGCGAAGGGCTTCACGTCCATACTCCCTGATGTCTTTGCTTTTGTTCTTCTCGTGCTCCTCGCAATCATCGCCACCAACACAGCCATGCTCTTGTTTGAGAAGCTCCTTGCAGGCATAGGAATAGCCGACTTCATAAGGGAGGACGAGAGAGAGGCTGTTTTCAGGGCTTTCATGCTCGCTGTTCGCGCATTCCTCTACCTTCTCCTCACAGGCCTGGCACTCTCAATCCTCGGCCTGAACCTCGGAATCATTTCCCAAGCCCTCAACTTCCTCATATACGCAATAATCCTGTCAGTCGTGCTGTCTCTTGTTATAGGCGGCGCAGTCTTTGCAAGGAACTTCTCAGCAGGGCTCTACGTTCGCTCAGCAAGGCAGTTCAGGGAGGGCAGCTACCTCAAGATAGGCAATACAGCAGGCAAGGTTGACAGCGTATCCTTCATGGGACTGCATCTCAAGACCAAGGAAGGGTACCGCCTCTTTGTGCCCCACTCCAAGCTTCTCAGCGAGAACGTGTTTTACAAGTCATACAACATAGACCTCAAGTCCCTCGGGAGGATAGTGAGGCACTTCGTTTCCCAGGACCCCTCTGCATGCGGGCCGGCCTCGGCAGCCATGGTTCTCTCAATATTCGGGTTTGAGGTAACCCAGAAAAGGATTGAGAAGCTGGCAAAGACAGAGGTGGGCAAGGGAACCCATCCCAGGCTGCTCATTGACGCTGTTGAGAGATTGACAAGGGGCAAGGTTAAGGGGGAATGGATTCCTGTTGATGCGATTTCGGACTTCAAGGAAGAGGCACAGAGCTGGCTAATAGACGGCGCGCTTCTCATAGTTGACTTCAAGAAATCATTCCTGTTCCCTGAATCAACAAAGGCCCACTACTCAGTGCTTGTGGCTATTGAGGGAAACGAGTGCGTGATACTGGACCCGAGCGGCAAGAAGGGAGGGGTCTACCTTGTGAACTACCACCGCCTGCACAGGGGCATGGACACATACTCAGAGCTTCTGGAGGGAAAGCGCGGCTACATAGTGCTTGCCCCTGACGGAACCAGGGCTTATCACAGGATAGCAAAGGGCTTGATATACGCGGACATAACCCTTTACGACAAGCTCTCAAGCCAGCTTAAGAAGGAGATGGCAAGGATTGCGCAGTCCCTTGTGGAAACAGACTTTGTCATCCCGAAGTCCGTGAAGAAGATTCTCAAGACACACTCCTCGGAGGAGTTCGTGACAAGGCTTTGGTCCCCCAACGTATAAGTCCGTGAAAGGTTTCTATCTGTGCGTCTATATTCATTTC
>CAYVGP010000185.1:0-2195 GCA_964451135.1 uncultured Methanosarcinales archaeon | reverse complement strand
CACGTACCACTGCATACTCTCCTTTGTTACCGCGCCCACACTCCTGTAAAAATGAGAGCAACTTTTCAGAACCCACGAGTGAGCGGAGTTTGCCGGGGTGCAGGCAGCTCCGTTGCTTTGCAGCCTCTCTTAAAAAGGTTGATGGCTTTCACCCTTATCAACCTGAAGCAGGTTTCGCTAGGCTCAAGCCCGCAAAGAAAAACACCCCAAAAACACAAACCCCCAACAAAGAAAACCGCCAGGGCTGGGATTTGAACCCAGATTCCCGGAAGGGAACTCGCTCTCGAGGCGAGCGCGTTAGCCGGATTCCGCCACCCTGGCGCAGAAGAGAGGAAGCCCTCTTGATTTAAGAAGTTTGTGCACAAAAAACCCGCTTATCAAAAACAGGAAGGCCTTCGCACCTGAAGAAGAGTTCCGAGAGGGAGAGAACAAAACCAGCACTCGCTACCTCACGAACCAGCAGGCGCCCACTGGCACTGGTTGCTCACGCATGAGCACTCAAGGTTGTAGGCAGCTGCGTTGTAGCACTCCCTGTATTCGCAGGTTGTCATCACAGGCCCCTGGCTCTTGGCTGTGCAGATCTGCCCCGAGCATCCTGCAGCAGCGCAGTCATCGTTTGTTGAGCACGCAGCATTTGTTGAGGAGCCGCAGAAGCCCTCCTTGGGTTTCTGTTCGCACTCAAAAACGCATTTCTTTGCTTCATTGTCGTATGCCCAGGAGCCGTCGCAGTCAGGCTTCTCAATGTTCTGCTTTGAGCAGCAGCTCTGCAGCTCATCTCCTGCGAGGCCTGCGCAACTCCTCTGAGTAGTTGTGCATGCTGCTGCGACAACTGCCAGCAAAACAATCCCCGCCAAAACAATCCCCTTACGCATGGCTCTTGATGGAAACCTTGGTGTTTAAAACCTTTTTGCTTGTGCCATTCCAGAAATCACGGCAGGAAGGGAAGTATCTCCCTGAGGCTTTCTCCCTTGAGCTTGACATCTGCAACTGAGTCAAGGGCCTTTGACTTGGAGTTGAAGGCGATTGATGTGCCTGCAAGCTTTGCTATCTCAACGTCGTTGTCGTGGTCCCCCACGAACGCTGTTTCATCCCTTCGGATGCCTGTCTGGGCCATTATCTCTCTCAGGGCAAGCGCCTTGTGCGCGAAGTCGTAGGGGGTGGGTATTATGCCCTCCAGCCGTCCTTTGTCAGAAAAAACAAGCCTGTTAATGAATACAAAGTCAAAGAGCGAGTCGTAGCCGGGAATCAGGGCTTCAAGCGCAGTGTCTATGCTTCCTGATATCACAGCGTTCAGGACTCCCCTTTTCTTCAGCTCCACGATTGTTTCAATGCAGTCCTCCACTAACGCCAAAGAAGACAGGTGGGTGAGGATGTCGCTTTTAGTCACCCCTTTTTCAACCCATAACTCAACATCATGCCTTGCCCACTCAGCATACGAGATTTTTCCCTGCCTGAACAGCTCCATTGCCCTCTTTCTTTTTTCGTTCTGCGTGCCTATTGCCTCATGCAGGGTTTTCCAGACGAACTCCGTGTTCCTTATCAGGGTGCCGTCAAGGTCATAGACAACAATCCTTGTTCTCATGGAGCTTGGGCTGCCGGGAGGGTTTAAAAGCATTTAGTTACCACTCCAAAGAGGTTAAAAATAGAAAACTTTAAATACTATAACCACTATTCAGTGACTATGATTGACGGAAAAGGCCTGCTTTTGTTCGGAACAGTGTTCATGATGGGATTTGTAGCTGCATCCCTGTCAATGGGAACAGCTGCTCAGATGCCCTTCTCGCAGATGGTCTCCCCTTCGGCAGCCAAGGATGTTCCCAGCCCGTACGACTGGGTTCCTGAAAACAGGATAAGGGTGACAAGCAAGGGCGTGTTCATATCAATAGAAAACCCTGTGTGGGCGAGATTCACTGACACAAACTCAATGGACCCTGTGCTTGATGAGGACACAAACGCGATTGAGATTGTGCCATCCGGCCCTGAAGACATACACGTAGGGGACATAGTGAGCTACAAGTCAAAGTACGCTTCAGGCACAATAATCCACAGGGTAATTGAGACAGGGGAGGACGAGGACGGGTGGTACGCAAGGATGAAGGGAGACAACAACCCCGCGCCCGACCCCGGCAAAGTGAGGTTTGAGCAGATACAGAGGGTTGTCGTGGCGCTGATATACTGAGTTCTGAAAATTGTCT
>CAYVGP010000184.1:0-2203 GCA_964451135.1 uncultured Methanosarcinales archaeon | reverse complement strand
GCTTATGGACTACGAAAGAGAGAAGATGAAGATTGAGGCCCTGGAAAAGGCAGAGGAGATTGAGAAGGAGGAGCTCCCAAGCGAAGAAGAACTGAAAAAAGAGGACGAAGAGTTCAGGAGGGAAGCGGAAGAGCTCAAAAAAATGCTGGGCAGCAGTGCCTCGCCTTCAGAAAAGAAGGAAGGGCAGGGCTCAAAGTAGCGCATGTCCTTTTGGTTCAGGTTCTTTTTCTTGGCTTTTTCCTCATGAAGGATGAGAGGGTTCGCTGGGTTTTTCTGAGCTCTGAAAGAACCATGCTGAGAAGGGCCTTGCTCTGCACCACCGACCTCGCGATTATTCTCTCTGCGGTTTTTGACTTTCTTTCGTCTTTCAGCGAGATGGCTTTCTTCATGACCGAGCCAAAGCCAGAGGGCCTCTTTGAGGCGAGATGGCTGTTTATCTCCTCAACAAGCGGCTGGTTCTTCTTCTTTACAAGCGCGTCAAGCGCCCTTTTCTTGGAGAGCAGCGCCGAAAGGAACCCGTCCAGGTCCTGGGGTGAAAAAAGCGCTTTGCTTTCCGAGGCAATCATGCTTGCAAGGGACTCGGGGGAGAAGAACACGGACCTCTTCACTAGCTGCAAAGCCCTGATAACCGGCTCGGGGTAGTTGTGGGTGTCAAGCGCGCGGAACACATCCCTGAGCACATCCCCCATATTAACAACCTCCACTCCCTCAACAGGAGGGCATGCTTCTGCTGTTGTTACCAGGATTCTTCTTAGATGTGTGTTCTTGGCGTTCTTTTTCTCGGGCAGGAATCTGGCAACAGCGTCGCCCAGGGCCTTTGAGGACTCTTTGCTGAAGAACCTCTGCCTCAGACCTGCTGTCTCAAGGGACTCCGACCCCGAGACCGAGGCAAGTATCTCAACGTGAAGCGCCTCAAGCGCGTCAGGAGAGACGCGGAAGCAGAGAAGGGGTATGGAGCGGTTGCCTGCCTTGATGTTTCTCAGGCACATAAAACCCTGGCGTTCAAGCCAAAACAGAACTATCTCTTGTTCAGAGTTCATAATCCCCCACCACTCCCCTGAAAGAATCTCTTTTTTTATTTGTTTTGATTTTTCAGGGGCTGATTAACCTTTCTTGCTGCAAGCGAGAGCTTGCTCAGCGCAAAGAGCTCGTTGTCAGATATCGCGCAGCCGTGGAGCTTCAATGCCCAGAGCAGCGACTCTATCAGGGTTTTCTCTCCCTCCGCTGTTTCAGGGAGGTACCTGTCCAGGAACCCGAGCTCAAAAGCAACTGCAACGAGCTCGGTGCTTCTCAGCACCCTCAATTTTCTGGTCATCCTTGAAAAATCCCTCAGCTTCTTCCTGTCAACAACGACCTTTGTGTGGAGCTTTCCCTCAAGCCGCTTGTGCAGGGTTGTGGGCTTCTCTATGAGGTATCGGGTTGTCCTTTCATCAATCACAACTCCCTCAGCGCCCAGCTTTACTGCAAGGGCGAGCGCTGCTATCTCGCCGTCGTGGAGAATCCTTATCGGGTGGCCGTGGGCAGAGTATATGGTGTTTGCAACCTCTGTCATCTCCTGCCTGAGCTCGTCCGCTTCCCCAAGGTTCCGGATAGCAAGGGCGTTCTTTCTCAGGAGCTCAAGTATCTGCAGGGCCTCAAACTGGAAGCGCCTCTTGTGGAGAGGCACGTCTATGAGCTCTCTCTTGACCTGCGAAGGCATGACGAAGAGCCCTCCAAAGCGCTCTCTCAGTCCTTCAAGCACAAAGAGAAGCCCGTTCAGAGCTAGGTTTATTATCGGGCCTGCGTCAAAAACAAGGGTTCTCGCCATTTCAACAACTCCTGCTCTGAACCTCAACAGCGGAAGAGCTCCCTAGCGTGCTTCATTCTCCTCACAAGGGGAACCCCTTCCTCAAGGTACTTGTCAATGATTGTGTTGCCTATGTAGCTTGACAGCTCCCACTGGCTTATCCCAAGAATGGATGCGGCTCTCTCAAGGGATATGCCGTGGTCGTAAATCTTTGTGCCCTTCTTCACCTGAGAGCTTTCTATGACCTCAATATGTTGGAGCCCAGGCGTTTGCAACGGCCTGATATGTAACGGAAAATCCCTCTTTCCTGCCCCCTGTACCCTTTAACCTTTCCTTTGGGAAGGAACTCCTAAGCCTTCCCCAGGCCCCTCGTTTTTTTTTCCTCCACCCTTTGATGGTTGTCCCGTATTTTGGCAA
>CAYVGP010000183.1:0-2207 GCA_964451135.1 uncultured Methanosarcinales archaeon | reverse complement strand
ACCCCTTTGAAAGGGCTTTTTCCACCAAAAACCAGAGGCATGAATGATGCCTTGGGCGACAAAAGCCCCTCATAATCAACAAATCAAGGTTTGACAAAAATATTTAATCAAAAATCATTCATTTTTGCCTGCAACGCCTCCTCCAGCCCCTTCTCAAAGAAATCAGACTCAAACGACTGGCTCCTGGAAGAGTTTTCCCTGTGCAGCTTGACGAGCTCATCCAGCTCCTCTTTGCTCAGCTTTTCAACAAGAACATCGTAGTTGCGAGGCATAAGCACATAGGGGTCTGTTATAAGCAAGAGCAGATCCATTGATTTTGTTTGCTGGTATGTTTGGAACAGCAGCTTCCACATCCCTTCCGGAACACTCTTCGCCTGCCACTCCGGGAGCTCCTTCCCGGCGCTAAAGATGCTGTTAAGGGACTCAACGTACTGCTTGTAAAAATCAAAGAGGTATATCACTGAGCTTTCCAGCATAAGGCCGTCGGTTTCGCCATTCTCAGAATGCTGATACAGGCAGTTGGCATAGGAGAAGAAGTTCATTTCAAGAATAGCTAAATCCAGGTTTTTTCTTTCAACCTTTGCCATGGAAATGGTTAATGAGGATGAGTTAAAAAAACCTGCGATAATACCAACTCGTTGCAGAGACTATCCGCTGGCTGAAGCCATCGTTTTACGGCTCTGGCTTTTACGCAGGCTGATGGAAGAGACATCTCCGAGTGAAGTCAGGGAGTTTAAGCCATTATGGAAACCGGAGCTTTCCCGTAAAAAAACGAGACCTGAACGACAATTGTCGGCAAGATGCAAAGATTTATATAGTCCCTCGGACAAAGAAACAGCATGACAGCCCAGAGAAAGATAATCCTTACAGACATTGAGCCAGGGCTCAATCCCACGAGCGGGGAGCTCTCAGAGGTGATAATCCAGCGCCTCGGGCTTATGCCCAGAAAGAGCGGCTCAACAGACAAGATAAACAGGGTGCTGCTGGAGCTTTACGAAAGGGCTAAGGCAGCCGGAAGGGAAAAGAACCCCTCGCTTTCTGTGATGACTGTTGAGGAAATGGCACTTTTCGCAGGCATAACAAGGCAGACGATGTACGACTACCTGAAGAGATGGCTTGACCTAAACCTCATTGTCAAAACAAGCTACATTGACGAGAACAGGAGCGTTGTAATCGGCTACAAGCTCAACGGAAACACGCTTGAGGCTGCTTTTGATAAAGTGAGGCAGCGCATAAACAACAACCTTGATTTTACAGCCAAATACATCTCAGAGCTTCAGAGGGTTGTGAAAAACGAGAAGATAAGGGCTGCCCAGAAGGACAAAAACCCCTCCAACGCAATCCAAAAACAAGGAGAAAGGGAAGAAAGCAAAGGCAACTAGAGGTTTCTGTTTTTGATTAAAATGTTTAATCGTTCAGGCAATATCTGACGGCATAATACCAAATCGGCAAAATACCATAAATCAATAGTCAGAATAGTTTAATTTTGTTATTATGCCAGATATAAATAGGTGTTATAAAGACAAACTATAATCCCGACAACATCAGACATGATGACAAACAAAGCTAATTATTTTCAATATTGAAAAGGTTCAAAAAGTGAGAGAAAAAAGGGGAAAAGTGCCGAAAAAAGAGGAAGATTTTATGAAAAAAGAAGATGCTGAAAAAGCAAAAACTCAGGCAGCGTAATGGGCTGTCCTGAAAGAGGCATGCGCCCTTTCGTCTATGCCTGCAATGTTCTCCTGGGCCTGCCTCTGGATAAACTCCTTGTCAAGTGAGAGTTCAAGGGTATCATCGCACACGTTCTTCAGCACAGGTATGCCCTTCCTGATGAGGCTGTTGAGGTAATGAACAGCCCCCTCCCTGCTCATCCCTGCCTTCTTGGCAAGCTCGTCCAGCAAGACAGGGCCTGACTGCGCAAGAGAGTAAAAAGACAGGAAGAATTCCTGCTCCCTGGCGGTAAGGGGAAGGGTGATGCACTTGTTGTCAAGAGCCCTTTGCCCTGTGTTAAGCAAAAGTGAGATTTCGTCAAGCCTCTGCGCAAGCTTCTCTATCTTTTCGTCCAGCTCAGAGATGTACTCGTAGTTGCTCTGAATCTCGTTGGTGTTCTCGTTTATTGCCACGAGGTGCTCCTCAAACTCCTCTTTTATCCTTTGGAAAGAACGAACAAGCCTTTGCTCAACAGCGTCTAATCTGCGAGAGATAAC
>CAYVGP010000182.1:0-2230 GCA_964451135.1 uncultured Methanosarcinales archaeon | reverse complement strand
GATGCCCTTTATGTGGTCGTACGCATTCATAGCCATTTACAGGATAGGGAGGGTGATGTGCAGGGAGTGAGGAGCAAGCCGGGCGAGCAGTGCTCGCACCCTTTCCACCATTCATCTTGTTTCTGCTGGAACCTAAACGAGCAGAGGGGCTCGTTTGCCGGATATTTTTCCAAACCAAAAGCTTTATATATAACGTATGTTGTCCCAATACATATGACCAAAAAAGACATACGTAAAAACAAGGGAATCTCGGACGAAATGCTCTACAATGCCTATAAGCTCTTTTTCGGTTCATTGACGAGCCACCACAGGCTCAGGATAATCAATGAGCTGCGAAAGAAGCCCATGAACGTTTCAGAACTCATAAAAAAGCTGAACCTTGAGCAGTCTGTCATCTCCCACAACCTAAAGCGGCTCAGGTCATGCGGGTTTGTGAACATTGAAAAGAACGGCAAGTACAGGCTCTACTCCCTGAACAACGAAACCATTGTTCCCCTAATGGAAATAATTGACAGGCACATGAGCAAATTCTGTCTGCACATAGTCTCAAACAACCCCCCGCAAAAGCGCGTGAAGAAGACGCGCAAACAAAACACTGAAGGGTGACCAACATAGCAAAAACAACCATCAAAATCGGAGGAATGCACTGCGCAAGCTGTGCTGTAAAGATAGAAAACGCCCTGAAGAAGATAAAAGGCGTGAAGTCAGCATCTGTTAATTTTGCAACAGAAAGAGCCACAGTGGAGTACGACAACGCCCAGGTAAAAGAGGACAGGCTGGAAGAAGCAATCAGCAGCCTGGGCTACAAGCCCCAGACAGCGCGCGAAAAAAAGACGCTGAAGATTGAGGGAATGAGCTGCGCCAGCTGCGCAGCCAAGATTGAGAGGGCGCTTTTCGGGATAGACGGAGTGAAAAACGCCACTGTGAATTTCGCAGCAGAAAAGGCTGTTGTGGAGTATGACCCCGAGGTTGTTGACGCCAAAGACATCATCAGGGCTGTTGAAAAGGTAGGCTACAAGGCAAGAGAGGCAGATTACAGGAAAGTAACACTCAAAGTCATTGGAATGGAGTCCCCCCACTGCGCGGAGATAGTTGAGAAGGCGCTGCGGAAAACAAAGGGCGTCATAAGCTCTGAAGTCAACTTTGCGAACCAGTGGGCAAGGGTTGAATTCTCCCCTTCCACTGTCAGAATCTCGCAGATAAGGCAGGCAATCAAGGACGCCGGGTATGAGTCGGTGGTTGCTGAAGAGGAAAAAATAAGCGACACTGAAAAAGAGGCGAGAGAAAGAGAAATCAGGAACCTGAGATTGAAATTCGTGGTCAGCGCTCTCCTGAGCATTCCAATCTTCCTTGGAAGCTTCCCGGAGTGGTTTCCGTGGGTGCCCAAGATTCTCACAGACTACACAGTGCTCTTCCTGCTCACAACGCCTGTCCAGTTCTGGGCAGGCTGGCAGTTCTACAGGGGCTTTTGGGCTGCTTTAAAGTATAAGACTGCTGACATGAACACCCTGATTGCGGTCGGCACAAGCGCTGCCTACCTCTACAGCGTGACTGCAACCTTCTTTCCCTCGTTCTTCAAGGGAGGGCTGAAAGTCGCGGTTTATTACGACACAGCTGCAATAATAATATCTCTCATACTCCTCGGAAGGCTGCTTGAGGCAGCTGCAAAGGGAAAAACCTCTGAAGCCATTAAGAAGCTGATGGGGCTCCAGGCAAAAACAGCAAGGGTAATCAAGGACGGAAGGGAAATGGACATACCCATTGACGAAGTTGAGATTGGCGACTTAATCCTCGTGCGCCCGGGAGAAAAAATACCTGTTGACGGCGTGATAAAAGAAGGGAGCTCTGCTGTGGACGAGTCCATGATTACAGGAGAGAGCATGCCTGTCATAAAGAAAGAGGGGGACGAGGTCATCGGGGCCACAATAAACAAGACAGGGGCATTCAAGTTTGAGGCCACGAAGGTAGGCAAAGACACAATGCTTTCCCAGATAATCAAGCTTGTTGAGGACGCCCAGGGAAGCAAAGCACCGATACAGCGACTGGCTGACAAGATTTCAGGGGTTTTTGTGCCTGTTGTCATAGGAATATCAATAGTAACGTTTTTCGTATGGCTGGCCTTTGGCCCCGAACCTGCCTTCACCTTCGCTTTGATGAACTTTGTGGCAGTGCTCATAATAGCCTGCCCCTGCGCGCTGGGCCTGGCAACCCCCACAGCGATAATGGTGGG
>CAYVGP010000181.1:0-2233 GCA_964451135.1 uncultured Methanosarcinales archaeon | reverse complement strand
AAGAATACCTCGGCAAAGAGGGGGAAGAAAAGAAGGGCAGGCAGGGGGAGAAAGGGGAGAGCAAGGGGGCTGCTGGGAAAAAGGAGAAATACGTCCAGCACCAGTTCATCAGGGAGAAGGCGGTGCTTGCAAGGGGCTTTCAGCTGGAAATAGCTGAGAGGGCCTCACAGAAGAACACAATGGTCGTGCTTCCCACAGGGCTCGGGAAGACAATCATAGCGCTGCTTGTTGCAGCAAGGGTTTTGCCAAAAAAGGTGCTTTTCCTCGCCCCCACGAAGCCGCTTGCCGAGCAGCACTTTGACTCTGCAAGGAGAATGCTTTCCATTGGGGACATAGGGCTCATCACAGGAAGCCTGCCGCAGAAAAAAAGGAAGGAGGTTTTCGAGTCAAACAGGCTTGTTGTGGCAACCCCCCAGACAGTTGTTTCTGACGTGGAAAGCGGAAGGTACTCGCTTGATAATCTCGGCTTGGTGATATTTGACGAAATGCACAAGGCAGTTGAGAGGTACGCGTATGTGGGGATTGCGGAGCTACACAGCGGCCTGATACTGGGGCTCACCGCCTCGCCCGGCTCAAGCCCTGAGAAGGTGAGGCAGGTCATGAAGAACCTGAAGATTGAGAGGGTTGAGGCAAGGACCGGCGAGGATGTGGCAGAGCACGTGAAGCATGTTGAGATAAGATGGGTGAAGGTTGCTTTAACAGATGAGATGAGGAGAATCCAGAGGCACTTTCAGGAGCTCTTTCTTCTCAAGGCGAAGAAGCTTCAGGAGATGAGGTTTCTCCCTCCCAAGAAAACAGCCTTCATCTCAAAGAAGGATCTGGTTGAGGCAAGGAAAAAGATTTCCCTGATGATGAGGAAGAGGAAGAGGAGCTATCTTTTCGGCGCGTCCCACAACCAGATAATTGCGATGCAGGCATACCACTGCCTGGAGCTCCTTGAAACCCAGGGGATTGAGCCGTTGAGGATGTACCTTGAGAAGTTCAGGAAGGAGAAGCTGAGCAAGGCAGAGAAGGCATTCATTGAGAGCTCCGGGGTGGCTTCTGCCCTGAAGCTCCTTGAGCAGCACAGCGGAGAGTCGCACCCGAAGCTGAAGGCGCTCGCAAAAGTTGTTCTGCAGCAGCTTGCAGAAAAGAAGGACTCCATAATGATTGTGTTCACGCAGTTCAGGGACACAATCCCGTCCATAAGGAGAACCCTTGACAGGATTAATGTGGCAAGCGAGCTTTTTGTGGGCCAGGCGAAGAGGAGGGGTGTCGGGATGAGCCAGCAGGAGCAGCACTCTGTTCTGGAAAGGTTCAGGAACAGGGAGTTCCGCTGCCTTATCGCAACATCGGTGGCTGAGGAGGGTCTTGACGTGCCGGACGTCGACCTCGTTGTTTTCTACGAGCCGATACCCTCCGAGATAAGGGCCATACAGAGGAGGGGTAGAACCGGGAGGAGTTCTTTCGGCAGGGTTGTGATTCTTGTCACAGAGGACTCCAAGGACCAGGCATACCTCTACGCCCAGCACTCCAAGGAGAAGAAGATGAGGAGTCTGGTGAAAAGCCTTTCTTTGAAGGGGTGAGTGAATTAAGTAAGCATGTAAGCCCTGATAAGAGTGTTGTAAATTGCTCCCAGCTTGTCGGGGCTCTCTCCAACCCGTTTGTAGCTGCTGAGAACCCCGTCGTTTTGGGCAATCGCGTCGGCATTTCTCATTCCCAGCTTGTTGTACAGCGCCCTCTTTGCAAAGAAAACCAGCAGAGCCTCCTGCAGAATTTTGCGGTCGTTGGCGTCTTTTGCTGTTTTTGTTACATATCCCATGGCCCTGCCCATGCCAGGCACTCCGATTTTTATGACAGACCAGGGGTCTGCCTTCTCGCTTTCCTGCTTCTCTATGCTTATGAAGTCTGCGTCGGCTTCCTCCAGCACGTACCAGTCCCCCTCCATGAAAAATCTTTCACTTCTTCTCTTGCTGACTCTTTCCCTTATTCGGTAGTCTAATGATTCGCGGGGATCTCCGCGAGAAAAGTCGCGAAACACCTCCTTGGGGTTGCCGGGGAAATTGGAGGTGAAGAGGTACTCTATAAGGCGCGGCAGGTGGGCATTTGCAGCAGCGTTGGCCCTGAGGTATCCTATCTCGTGCTCCATGATTCTGTCCTGCATCTTCTTTTCTTTTTCAGCCGCGGCAACGTTGTGGAGGAGCGCGTTCATCTCCCTGATTGAGAAGTGCTGGTAAAGCAGGGCTGTTGCCAG
>CAYVGP010000180.1:0-2248 GCA_964451135.1 uncultured Methanosarcinales archaeon | reverse complement strand
AGTGCGAAGAACTTGCCGGGATGCACCCTGCTTGGAACAAGGTAATCGCGGGCCCCCTCGGGGGTGCTCTTTGCAAGAACAGGGGTCTCAATCTCAATGAAGCCCTCCTTGGCGAGGTAGTCCCGCACTGCTTTCGCAATTCTGTGCCTCAGGATTATGCGCTTCTGCATCAGGGGCCTTCTCAGGTCAAGGTACCTGTACTTCAGGCGGTGGTCCTCATTGACGTGGGCCCTGTCCTCTATCTCAAGGGGAGGGGTTTCTGCTTCAGAGAGTATCTCCAGCTTGTCCGTTATTATTTCTATTTCTCCTGTGGCAAGCTTGGGGTTGACCATGCCTTCTGCCCTTGCCCTCACCTTTCCATTTGCCTTTATGACATACTCCCTCCTTATCTCTTCTGCAAGGGCGTGGGCCTCCTTGCTGTGCCTGGGGTCAAACACGACCTGGGTTATTCCGTGCCTGTCCCTGAGGTCAACGAAAATTATGCCGCCGTGGTCCCTTCTGCTCTGAACCCATCCTGCAAGAACTACTTGCTCCCCTATGTTTTCCTTTCTCAGCTCCCCGCAAGTTCTTGTTCTGTGCATTGGGCATCAAGAATCAGGGGTTCTTTATAAAGGTTTTTTATGAGTTAATGTGATTCAAAGGCGAAAATTTATATAGTCCCCGACAGAATAATTTGTTATGCCGCTAGCAGTCACCCATGTGTTGCTCCCAATAGTAACCCTGGACATCTACAGGGACTACTTTGTGAGGCACAGGAGAAAGTACTTCACGCTTCAGACAATATTCATTGCAGGCATAGCAGGGCTGCTTCCTGACATTGACGTTCCCCTAAGCTTTTTTCTTTCAAAACTGGGAATCAGCAGCGCACTCTTTATGCATGGAGGCATAACCCACACAGCTTTATTCGGCCTCGTTTTCCTGGTGCCGGGATTCTACTACCTTAAGAAAGAGAGGCACCACTTGGCCACGTACTTTTTTGTGATAAGCTTCGGAATTTTCTTCCACCTGCTGCTTGACTATGTTCTGGGAGGGGGGAGGTTTGAGGGCATAATGTGGTTCTGGCCCATCTCATCCCAGGGATACAAGATTCACCTCTTCGCAAGGCTTGGGTGGGGCAGCCTGCCCCAGGCGATTGACGCAGTCATTCTTGTTCTCTGGCTGTGGCACGAGGAGGCAAGGCACAAGATAAGGGACTTCATTTAAGATGATTTGTACACTACCTTTCCTACTTCGTTAAGCAAGTTCCCTGGATTCCTTTTGGGGCCTGAAAGGGCTATTCCTTTCTCGTACTCAGAACTCCAGTAAAGAGGGGCATGAAGAGGTATTCCGTACTTGGATTCCACGCTTGCCAGGGAAGCTTTTATCTTGTCGAGAAGGCCGTAAGGCAACCCCTCCATGTCCAAGGGAAGCCCCCTGAGCTCGTCGCTTATTATCACCGCAATGTCAATATCAGAAGAAGAGGAGTAGTCGCCTCTCAGCACAGAGCCGTACAGCACCAGCCTGGCAACCTCGTCCAGCCGGCTCAAGGCGCTAACAGCTTCCATCGCCGCTTTCCTGTGCATTCTGAAAGGGGTTCAAGCAGAATATTTAATGTTAATTATTCCAGCGCATAATTCAGCGGCTGCAGGGCAACGCCCGCTTTTTCACTGAACAAAGCGCAGCCAGGAGCATCACTGCGTAATGCAACTCTTATTTCCAGCACTTCCTGACAACAGGGCAGAGCACAATTGATATGTTCAAGAGCAGCCAGAGTATCAGGGAACTCAGCCAAAGGTTTCCCTCAACCCCGAGCAGGTACTGGGCGTAATACAAAAACCCGAAGAAGGCTGCCTCAGAAACAAAGCCGTATGCCCATTCTTTTGTTTTGCCTGCCATAATCCCACCTCCGTTGAGCAAGAGGATTTGGACAATATAAATGTTTCCTCATCCTGGTTCACATAGGCGCAGCCATAATGAAGGCAAGAACGCGAAGCCTCCTGCTTCCTCTTCCCGCATCCCCGGACGGATTTGCAAATCGTTTTCCGGCCGGAGCATCAAGGCTTTTCCTGCTCTTCGGAAGAGAGGCAGTGAAAAAGCTTTCTCATCGTTAAAGAATCCTCCTGTGGAGGTGGAATATGTAGCCAGCGCTGAGGAAGCACAGCGCAGACATTATCACAAATATGGCTGTGAAGCCGAACCTGCTCGCAACCAGTCCCCCGAGAGCTGCTCCGATTGCGATTGAGAAGTAGTTTATTGCCTCCCACGCCCC
>CAYVGP010000179.1:0-2257 GCA_964451135.1 uncultured Methanosarcinales archaeon | reverse complement strand
AATCAACAACAAAATCATAAAAGAGGAAAAGATGCAGCCCAGTGACGGGGCAAAAAACTCTTTCCTCTCAAAACTCGCAGGTGTTGTGAAGAAGGCAGTGGACTGCTGCAAGGAGTGGTGAAGTGGTGAAGCGGGAGTGAAGGAATCGGCTCGTGAGCTGCCTCTGCTTTTCCCTGAAACCGCGCTGTTTGGCTGGCATCGCTTTTTTTGTTCTTACGCTGGCTTTGATACTCTGCGTTTCAGCGCGCGAACCCAATGGAACGCCGGAAATTCCCTCTATTGATGCGAGGAGCGTCATACCGCTGCATTTAGGAAGGGGGTAGCTCCGCTAGCTCCGAGCCCCTTAATCTCTGATTTTGTTTCAATAGCTTTTTTAACAACCGCTTTCCCCTTCTTTTGATGAATACGCGAAAGAGCAGGTTTCCTGTCGAGACAGCATTGAGCATTCTCAGGGAAGAGGTGAAGAAGTTTGACGTGCCTGTTGCCGAGCTCGTAAAGATTCAGACAAAGAGCCCCTACAAGGTCCTGGTTGCTGCGCTGATTTCTTCGCGGACAAACGACAAGACAACAGCAATGGCTGCGAAGAGGGTGTTCAGTGAGGCGGGAACGATACACGGGCTTGAGGCGATTCCCCTGAAAAGGCTTGAAAAGCTGCTGTTCCCTGTGGGCTTCTACAAGACAAAGGCAAGGCACTTGAAGATGCTTCCCGGGGTTCTGAAATCGCAGTTCAGCGGAAAAATACCTGACACAGTTGAGGAGCTTGTCAGGCTGCCGGGGGTGGGCAGAAAAACAGCGAACCTCGTTGTTTCAGTTGCCTTCAGCAAGCCGGCCATATGCGTGGACACCCATGTTCACCGCATCATGAACAGGTGGGGGGTTGTCTCAACAAAGACCCCTCTTGAGACCGAGGCGTCCCTCAGAAAACTCCTTCCCAAGCGCCTCTGGCGGGACGTGAACAGGCTGCTCGTTGCTTTCGGCCAGAAGACGTGCAGGCCTTTGAGCCCGAAGTGCAGCAAGTGCCCGCTCTTAAACATTTGCCCGAGGTTGGGTGTTGAGAAGGCGAGATGAAGTGAGAAAGCCGAATCTCTTAAACGAAGTGGGGGCTTTAATGAAACAGCCCGCATACGCTCTGATACAAACTCGCCTTAAGTTTTTTCAGTCTTTCAAAAACAGGCCTGACGAGGACTGGTTCTCTGAGCTCTGCTTCTGCATTCTCACTGCCAACTCCAAGGCAAAGACCGCAATTGAGATTCAGGAAGCGCTGGGGTGCAAGGGATTCGCCTTATTGCCGAAAACAAGACTTGCAAGGGAGATAAGGAGGAGAGGGCACCGCTTCCATAACGTCAAGGCAGGCTACATCGTTGAGGCAAGAAAGCACCTAAAAATAAAGAGCATAATGTCCTGCTTTGACGATGCTGCTTCTGCAAGGGACTGGCTGGTCAAGAACGTGAAGGGGCTTGGGATGAAGGAGGCCTCGCATTTCCTCAGAAACACAGGGCAAACCTCTCTTGCAATACTGGACAGGCACATCCTGTCTCTTATGGCTGCCTATTCTCTCATAGAGGATATTCCCAAATCACTCTCGCCCAAGAAGTACGAGGAAATAGAGAGAATTCTGTCGCATTTTGCCTCAAAGGCAGGCATGAGCCAGGCAGAGCTGGACCTTGCGTTGTGGTACATGAAGACAGGGGAAGTGCTGAAGTGAGACTTAGCCATCAGGATTCTTTCTCAAACGCGTATGACAACGCTTTGTAAACAATCTTCGCTGCAGTGAAGTTCGGAAACTCTATGCCCTGTATCGGGGCCAGCTCAACCACGTCAAACCCGACAACCTTCTTTTCCCGGGCAACAGCCCTGAGAATACTGCACAGCTCCATGTAGCTTAGCCCCCCTGGCTCGGGTGTTCCTGTTGCCGGCATCTCAGAGGGGTCAAGGACGTCAAGGTCAATGCTGATGTAAACACGGTTGCCAAGGCTCCTGATTATCCTTTTGAGACAGTCCCCTTTTTTCATCTCAAACCCGTGCACAATCTCAAGGCCCTTTCCCCTCATATTTCTTGCGAAGTCATGCTGCTCCCTGCTTATGCTCCTCACCCCTGCAATCACTGTTTTTATGCCGTTGTCAACAAGCCTTCTGGAGAAGCACGCATGGCTGAACTCCTCTCCTTCGTATTCTTCGTAAAGGTCGCTGTGCGCGTCAAGAACAAGCACGCTCAGACCCTCATAATGCTTGCTGTGAGCCAATACCGCTCCGAGAG
>CAYVGP010000178.1:0-2266 GCA_964451135.1 uncultured Methanosarcinales archaeon | reverse complement strand
CCTTGTTGTGCTTGACGGCACTTTGCAGTGCTTCTTCAGGCAAGAGCTGAGGGCTTTGGAGGGGCTGAGAAGCGCGGCTATGGAAAAGGGCTGGGCAGTTGCCTCTCTTGCCAAAACTTCATCCATAACAACTGCTTCAGGGGCGTCTCTCTCTGCCTCGCTGATTGCGAACGCCCCCTGCGAAACATGGGCGTACTGCCCCTTGTTCGCTGTTGAGAACGAGTTCCACCCTGCTGAGATATCATACGCAAGGCTCCACAAAAAGGCAAAGGCAGCGTTCAGGTTTGAGGTCTTGTCGGATTTTCTTTCTGCGCGTTCCATGGAAGAATACGCCTCAATGCTTGCAGCTAACAGCTCTGACCCCGCATTCTTCGGCTACCCCTACGGCCTCGTGTTTGCTGACAGCATTGCGAGGGTCTCCAACGAGGAGTTGGAATACTTGAAGGCAAGGATGTTCTCGCTTGCAAAGGACAGGCAGGGCATAATCAGCATGGTTGAGCAGGAAAACAACCCGCACTCTGTTCTGGACAGCATGCGCTGAGAGCTTTTTCCTCAGACCCTCCCTGAGCTTTGATTGCCTGATGAATTCTTTGCACAGCAGGCCTGCAGCCGGCGTAAGCCGCCTAGAAACCTCTGCCAGCGCAATACAGCCTGAAAAAGGAAGGCACGCATCTGTTGGCTTCCGGGATTGTGCAGCTTGTTCCCTCAAAGCAGCCGCTCCTGCCGAACCGAAGCGCCCTGAATCCGAAAGATTTAAATACTTCTCGCTAAATAGGAAACTTGTAGAAACCCTTGCAGAGATAGTGAAGAGGACTTAAAGGATGAAAAAAATCATCAATAAAATCAAGGGCTCTCTCATGAGAGACGTGCCTGCTGAAAAAGAGGGGGATGACGAGGAGTACCTTGAGATTGACACCGCCCCTTCCGAGGATGTCAGGTCAAAGGTGCTTGTGCACCCCTTTGTTATTGAAGACTTCTCCGACGTGAAGCCCATTCTGGATGTTCTTAGGGAGGGAAGCACAATCTGCTTAATCAACATAAAGCCCTTGAAGGACAAGGACATGGTTGAGCTCAAGAGGGCAATAAGCAAGCTCAAAAAGACCACGGACGCTTTGGAGGGGGACATAGCCGGCTTTGGCGATGACTGGATTGTGGCAACTCCTTCTTTTGCCAGAGTGCACAGGGGAAAGGGCACTGAGGGCATAAAAGAGTAGCTCCCGCAGATGTTTCTCGTTCTTTGCAATAAGCTATTTAAACCTTTATTCACTTCGCTGCATTATGATTCTCAGAGAACTCTCCCTTAACAACATAAGGAGCTACGAAAGCGAGAAGGTCTCCTTTCCAGAAGGGACAGTGCTCCTTGCAGGGGACATCGGCGCTGGGAAGTCCTCAATACTTCTTGCTGTTGAGTTCGCGCTGTTCGGCTCAAAAAGAGGGAGATTGTCAAGCAGCTCCCTCCTGAGAACAGGGGAGAACAGGGGCTCTGTTTCCCTGACCATGGACATTGACGGGAAAAGCGTAACGGTTTTCAGGACACTGAAGAGGGAGAAGGACAGCGTGAGGCAGGGCCCCGGCTATGTTGTCGTTGACGGGGTCAAGACAGAGGGCACTCCTGTGGAGCTGAACAGCGCACTGCTCTCCCTTCTCGGATACGGCGAGGACTCGCCTGTGAAAAACGCTGACGTGGTGTTCAGGTACACGGTCTACACCCCCCAGGAGCACATGAAGCAGATAATCCTTGAGGATCCAGAGCTAAGGATTGAGACGCTCAGAAAGGTTTTCCAGATTGACAAGTACGCGAGGATAAGCGATGCAGCATCAATTCTCGCCTCTCAATTGGGAGCAACGGCAAGGGAGCTCAGGGCAAAGTCCCAGGACCTGGAGGCAAAAGAGCAGGAGCTAAAGGAGGTTGAGTCCCGGGCATCCGAGCTCGGCAAAAACCTGAGCGAGCTCAACTCCCGCTTTAAGGAGGTCACGGAGAGGCTTGCCAGGCAGGAGGAGAGGGTGGAAAAGCTGAGCGCAAGGTTCTCGGAGATGGGGAGGGCGAGGGAGCTTCTTGAGCACGCAAAGAAATCGCTGTCTCTGATAATTTCAAGGATTGAGTCCTCAAAGCAAAAACTCGTAGAGCTTGAGAAGGAACAGAGAGCGGTTGAGGCTGAGCTCTCCAGCATGCCCCCTCCGGGGGAAGCCCTGAAGAGCATGGATGAACTCAGGGCTGAGGAGTCTGAGCTCAGAAAAAAGATTGAAGAGGAGGAGCAAAAGGCAA
>CAYVGP010000177.1:0-2305 GCA_964451135.1 uncultured Methanosarcinales archaeon | reverse complement strand
AGGCAAACGACGAGCCGGGGATTTTAAGGGCTGTGAGGGAGAAGGGGTGCAGGCTTCTTGTTTCATCAATTGGTGAGGCAAGGCACATCTCAAGAGTCCTGGGACGAGGCGCTCTTAAAAACGCGCTTTTTCTGCTTCCGGGCGCAAACAAAAGCCGGATAGCTGCTCTTGCAAGAATGGGCGTTAATGAGTTTGTCGCGAACAGCAAGGAGGAAGCAGAAGCGATTGACTCTGTTTCATCTCAAAAAAAAAGGCTGAGAATCCTTCTGAGGTACCTGACAAGGGTCAAGACAAAAAACCGCTTCAGGAAGGCCTTGACGCTGGGAATGAATAAAAGGGAAATACTGCTCTGCTTCAAACAAATAAAAAAATCAGAGGTAATCGGGATACACAACCACCTGACCACCCAGAACAACGAGCTCTCAGCATGGAAGAAGAACGCCCAGCTCCTCGCCGCGCTGTTGAGGGAGATAAGGAGGCGCGGCCACTCTGTGAGGGTTGTGGACATCGGGGGAGGCATGCCTGTGAGCTACGCAGGTGTTCAGGCGCTAAGCCCTGACAGAATCGCGAAAGTCATTCACAAGGAGCTGGGAAGGGAGATAGCAGCAAGCAGGGCAACCCTTTTCATAGAGCCGGGCAGGTTCATAGCAGCGCCCTCGGGGGCAATGATTGCAAGGGTGCTTTCAGCAAGAACAAGAGACGGCAAAGGGGTTGCGATGGTTGACGCCTCAATCTACCAGGGAATAATAGATGCAGCGATAGCAGACATCACCCCGCCTATCCGGGTGCTCTTCGGCGCGGCGCGTGGAAAGGCTGCAGCCTGCCTCATAAGGGGGAACACCCCTGACTCCCTTGACGTCTTTGCAAAAAAAACTCCGCCCCTGAGAATAGGGCCGGGCTCGGTTGTGGCGTTCCTGAATGCAGGCGCATATAACATGGCTGCTGACTTCCTCAGGCTGAGAAAGCCCGGAAGCGTGTTCGTGAGCTAGCCAAAAAACAAAGAGGATTAAGAATGAGGGAGAAAGTTGAGGACTTTGGGTACAGGAAGGGAATGAGGGTTGCTGAGCTGGTGAGGTCGTTGAAGAACATCGGCTTTCAGGCAACGAACCTCGGAAGGGCTGCTGAGATCATCCTCAGGATGAAGAGGGAGAAGGCGAAGGTGATGCTGGCATTCACATCAAACATGGCCACGTCAGGGCTCAGGGGCCTGTTCGCCCAGCTTGCTGAGAAACGCTTCGCTCATGCCATAATAACAACAGCGGGAAGCATAGAGGAGGACATAATAAAGACGAGGGAAGGCTTTGAGCTAGGCACCTTCAGCGAGGACGACGAGGCCCTCGGGAAAGAGGGAATCAACAGGGTTGGGAACATCCTGGTCTCAAGCTCTGCCTACGAGTGGTTTGAGGACTACGCAATGAAGCTCTTGGAGGAGATGTACAGCGAAAAGAAAGTCTGGACAAGCAGCGAGATATGCAGGTTCATAGGGAAAAAACTGAACAACAAAAAATCCTTTCTCTACTGGGCGCAGAAAAACAACATTCTCGTGTACTGCCCCTCCATCACGGACGGCTCATTCGGCATTCAGGTATATTTCTTCAAGCAGAAGAGAAGGGACTTTGTTATTGACGAGAGCGAGGACCTGAAGAACCTGCTGAACGAGGTTGTTCAGTGGGAAAAGGCAGGGGTGATAGCCCTCGGCGGAGGGGTCTCAAAGCACCAGGCCATACTCTCAAACATCCTGAGAGGTGGGATGGACTACGCTGTTTACATAACCACTGCAAGCCCCTACTCCGGCTCCTTGAGCGGAGCCACCACTGACGAGGCGAAGAGCTGGGGAAAGATGAAGGGAGAGGGGGACGCAGTGACTGTGAAGGGAGACGCAACTGTGATGTTTCCCCTCGCTGTTTCCCTTGCTCTTGAGAAAGAGGAGGAATGGAGAGAAAATGCGTCTTGAGGAGCGTTATTGGGGCGGGTTCTCTGACGCCCATTTCTCAGGATACGGGGAGAGGAGCGATTACAGGGATGCCAGAGCAGTGATTCTTCCCATAGAATTCGGAGCCACAGTCAGCTACGGAAGGGGGGCGGAGAAGGGGCCGGGAGCAATAATAGAGTCGTCTCTCCACATGGAGCACTACGACGAGGAAACAGGAACAAAGCCAAGCGAGCTGGGGATACACACCCTCAAGCCCGTAAACAAGGTCTCTGTGGCGCGAGAAATGGTTGAGAAAGCCGGGGAAGTGGCGTCCAAGGTTCTTGAAGACAGGAAGTTTCTTGTGACTCTGGGAGGCGAGCACACTGTTGCTCT
>CAYVGP010000176.1:0-2317 GCA_964451135.1 uncultured Methanosarcinales archaeon | reverse complement strand
CCTTTGGTGAAGCTGAAAAATCAAAGTCGTCGTGCGTATAGTTTTTTATGAAGGTTGCCACCGTTTGATTTTTTGTTATATTTATACAGGTCATAATAATTCTTTGATTATTTCCTCTTAGAGGTGCTCGTCCATTTAGTGTGGCATATAGAAACATTGCTTAATTAAATCAAGAATCAACTCCTGATTTTCTCTTATTGCCTCTGGGAACATTTACAGCTACTTATACAAAATCCGAAAGAGGATTGACAAAACCTGAAAAAATGAAGCTGCAAAATTCTTCACAATAGATAGGGTGAATGGGTATTGGAAAAAGGCAAGAGTTCCCTTCCCTTTCAAGTAAGTAGGCATTCTCAAAAATTGAACATAACATATCGGCCGTGTTCAACGCCCTGAGCGGAGCGGAGTTCTGGAAACCTGCGTCCGCAGAGTTTTTTTTCTGAGCGTTAAAATCCAAGCGAAGCGAGACTGGAATTAACCTGAATTCTTGCGAGGAAAAAATTGAATATGCTCTGCATGGTAGAATCAGGCAAAGGCCCCAGCACTGTGGGGATTGCCTCTGCAGCGATAGAATTCCTGCTGAGAACATCAGGCCCCCGGGCTCAAAGAGTTCTTTGCGCAGCCCTGCCGGGAGTTTCAGGCGCGCGCCTTGGCGAAAGCAGAGAACATGAAAAAGAGATTCCGCGCAATGATTCAAGTGAGGCTCTCTATCTCCACGTACTCAAGGAACTCTCTTCTCTGCCTCGGGGTTTCAAGCTCCTCCCTTGCGTGCATCTGCTTCTCTATCTTGAAGAGGGCGTGCCTCACTGCGAGGTCCTCCCCCCACCCCTCTGCAGCTGCTGCGAACCTTCCGTAGGGGGAGGTGAGCCTTATTCTCGCGTAATAGAGGTGCCTGCCCCTGTGCTTTTCCTTGTGCTTCGTTATGTAGATGTAGCAGGTTGTTTCCCCGAGCCTCTCGCCGTACTTCTTTATGAAGCTTCTCACTGTGTTCGCTATCCTGTTCCTGTCAACGCCCCTGACCTTTGAGCTTATCTGCACGAGCGGGTAGGCAATCCTCGGCTTCTGCTCTGATATTGGCTCCAGAAGGTCCTTCTTTGTGACGATTCCGCGCAGGGTTTCGCTGTCCTCAGATACTATGACGCTGCTCACGTCGTTCTCAAGCATCAGCCTTATTGCCTCCCTTACAGATGCGTCCTGCCCGCACGTCACGAGGTTGAAGGACATCACGTTCTCCACAGGAAGGTCTGTCAATGACTCCTTTTCATCTATCAGGGTTCCGAAGCTCGGCCTTTCCTTCGGCATCACGACCTTTGCGATGACGTCGTGCAGGGTTATTATTCCCACAAGCTTTCCGTTCTCAACAACAGGCAGCCTTGAGATGTGGAACTCCCTGAATGTTCTGAGAACTCTTGCTATGCTGTCCTCAGGGGACACAACTATCGGCGCTTCTGTCATGAACTCCCTTATTTTTCTTTTCGCCAGCTCGCTCTCCATTGCTGCCCTGAGAATTGCCCTGTCTGTCACCACTCCCTTTAGTTCCTGCCTCTCGAAAACAGGGAGGCATGTGAGGTCGTTCTCTATCATGAGCCTTGCGCACTCTGTGAGCGGGGTTTCAGGGCTTATCTTTGGCGCGTGGGTCTTGAGCGTCCTGACCTTTGTCTTTTCAGGGTCAAGCCCGCTCCTGAGAATCATCCTTTCCGTGATTATGCCTGCGTACCTGTTTTTTTCGTCAGCGACTATGAGCACAGTCGTGTCCTCGTCAAAAAGCGAGAGCGCGTGGCTGAGCCTCTTGTTCTGCCCTATCTTCCGGTATTCCTGCGTCAGGACGTCCATTGCCTTGAGCTTGTGAAGCATTCTCACCACCCCCTTGCTTTTTTGTTTCAGCATGAGTTTCAGCTGGCTGATTCCGCGCCGATGCTTGCAGTCCGCGGCTCCTGTGCAACGCATAGGGAGGCTCAGCCTTTTTTGCCGGCTGCCTCCCCTGCTCCAAGGTCCTGGAGCTCGTCAAAGAGCTGGAGTTCTTCTTCCTCAGTCATTTTGACCACCCCCTGCCTGCTTTTTCAGATGAAATCATGAGGCGTGGTGTTGCAACAGCCAGGGCTCCGCCGCCTGCTCTGCTCAGGTGTCAGGCCTCTGCCCGGGCAAGCTCTGCCATGCAGAATGGGCAGACCTCTTCCTCTGTGTCAAGCACTGCGCCGCATGAGGGGCAGGCCCTTTCCTCCTGCGATGTTTCAGGGGTCGTTTCAGGGGCATGCTCCGGCTCCTGCGGTTCTTCAAGGGGCTGTGCGCGGCTGGGTTGCGCAGGCATTGTTAATCC
>CAYVGP010000175.1:0-2318 GCA_964451135.1 uncultured Methanosarcinales archaeon | reverse complement strand
GTTAAGGACTCCTGAAACAGAGGGATACGCAGGCTTGAAGGGAGGGGGAACAATCGCGGTATAAGAGGGGGTTCTGTAGGGCAAGTCGTTTGTGACTTTGTAAGGGGTGCGGTTGCTGTCAATGTATATAAAGCGGTAGACAGCATAAATGTTATTGTCGTCAGGAGAGAGCGTTACCGGCACGTTCTGCTGGTCAGGGGGTATAACGTCCGACGGGAGCAGGGATGACGGAAGAGGCACAGGCGCTGCTGCTTCGCCAACAGGGAGAGAGGCAGGAAAAGAGGGAAGAAGCGAGGCGTCTCTCGTGGAGCAGCCGGAGACAAGCACAACAAGGGCAGCCAAGAGCGCGAGCTGAAGCGATGGAAACAATCTCATAAGCTCCTAAAGAATGGCAGTTATTTAAATATTTATTGATGCTCAGCCTTTAAGAACCTCGTAAAGGTCCCTGTTCAGGCTAATTCTGTTTATTTTGCCAAAGCGCTGCTTTGATATTACGCCTTTCTGCTCAAGGGCGGCGAGAATCCTGTGAGTCTTGACTTTTGTGAGACTGGGGAGGCGGGAGAGCTCGTACTGGGGGACTGAGCCGCTGCCTGCAAGAAGGGTCTCAACAACAAGTTTCTCATGCGGGTTCAGGAAGTTTAGTATGAGCCGCGTGTTCTTGCGGAGAGAGGAGTCCTTTTTCTCAAGCTTCTCCGACATCACGTAGTAAACAAGAGTGCCCACAAGCACCCCTGCGAATGCAACAAACGGTATTATGTGGTATGCCCTGAGGGCAGGCGCAGTGGCCAGGTGCTCGCTTAGTGCGAGCTTTATTTGTTCCTTGGACATGCCATCAACCTGCTCTGGCCTGAGCATTGTCTCGAAATGCGCGTCATGCCTGAGGTTAAAATACAGACCCAGCGAAACAACTAGAAGGAAGAAAGACGCCAGCAGGCCTATGCCCAGAACCACTTTTTTGCTTGCCATTCTTTCGGTCATGCTGCTTGCTTATAAAAATCTTTTGATGGTTTCAGAAAAATGAAACTCAGTTTCACGATTTTCGGGATAGTTTCAGAAAATAATAAGCATGGTTTCAGACAATGGAACCTTTGGGCTGAAAGGCCCGGAGGTGTTCGGCATGAAAAGAACAAGAAAACAGGGAAAGCTTCCTGCTGTGATTGCAGTTGCTGTGGGAGGGGTGTTTTTGCTTGCGATAGCTGCGAGCGCATTCATGGGAGGAAGCGAGATGAGGGGGAATTCCCTTAATGAGAAAGTCCGGGAGCAGCTTGAGAAAGCAATAGAGAGCCAGGACTACGATGCGTGGCGAAATACAATGGCAGAGAACAACATTCCCATGACAGGAATGATGGGAATGATGGCAGGGATGGTGAACAGGGACAACTTCCAGATATTGAGCCAGATGCATGAGGCAATGGAGCAGGGAAACCACGGGAAGGCTGCAGGAATGATGGCAGGGATGATGATGGGCAGCGGAATGCCTCATGCCCCCCACGCCACGGGAATGGAAGGGATGAAAAACCCGGAAATGTGCAGCATGATGGGGTGATGAGCCCCTATTTTTTGTTTTTTATTAATATCCAGAGTAAAACACCCGGAGGTGATAAGGATGCAATACAGCCATGGATTCGGCTTCATGATTTGGGGGCAGGTGATTTTCTTTGCCCTGACTGCGTGGATTGTTTACTGGGTTGTGAGCAGCTCAAGGAAGGGAAGCAGAGAAAAAGAAGAGGAGCTGTTAGGGGTGCTTGACAAGAGGCTTGCATCAGGGGAGATAAGCGCAAGGGAATACAGGCAAATCAGGGATGTCCTTGAAGGCAGGAGCAAGGAAAGAGGAAAGGCATGAGTTTCAGGCTATAAGCCGAGGAGCCTGGATGTTAATGTCATCGCAAAGCCTGCAGCGAGAGGCACTGTCAGGTTGTCGTCAATCTCCCTGCCTATGCGAAGCTCAATTGCCTCAAAGAGCATTCCGAAGACTGAGCCTGCAGCTGCCAGGGGAGGAGGGACAACAAGGAGGGCGGCAAAATAAGAGGCAAGAGCCCCCACAAGAGAGCCCTCTAGAAGCTTTTTGCTGCTCAGGGGGTGGCGTATCCTTCCAAAATCCGCGAACAAAGGGGGAAGGGCGTCCCCAACTGCCACAATGATTATTGAGGCCACAGCTATCTCGCGGGAGAAAAAAAGCACAGAGAAGAATGCCCCTGCAAGCAAATATACAGCCCCTTTTCCCGGGGAGTTTTTCATGTTCTCCTTTCTTTCCATGTATCTCAGGAAGGGCTGCAGAACAGGGATTGGGCTGCGCTTGTTCATAAAGTAAAGGGAAA
>CAYVGP010000174.1:0-2321 GCA_964451135.1 uncultured Methanosarcinales archaeon | reverse complement strand
TTTTTCATTACACCGATTATTCTAGTGCTAGTGACATATGTCATGGCACTACACATCCAATTTTTTACCATAATCTTTATAAATGGATGCTGCTCTGGAAGGGTTATGGGAGACGAAAAAAGCCTTCAGGGCGTAGAGGGCGAGGAGAACCAGAAGAAGTGCCCTGACTGCGGCAGCACAGACCTCGGATACAAGAACGAGGAGAGGTTCTGCAGAAAGTGCGGGCTTGTTTTTGACTAGCAACAACCCAGATGATTTCTTAGATACACCCATCTTTTCCGGCGCAACTGCAAAATATTCGGATTTGGGCTGCAAAGCCCTAAAAAGCTATTCCAGAGACTCCGAGCAATGAGGGCGAACCCCTTAAAAAAAATAAAAAGGAGCGAAGCGAAGAAAGCAGGGGAAGTGCTTGTTCTCTGCGTTCTTTTTTTGGGAGCAGCCGGAATGATCCTCGCTGCTCAGAGCGCAGCGAACAAAACAGAAGCAAGGGTTCTGCATGAGACGCCTGAAAGCATAGCGATGCGCCTTGCTCCCTTCTTCTACTTCATTGCGCTTGGAAGCTTGGTTGCGGCATACTTGATTGAAAGCGGGAACAGGCCAAAAAACCAATTCCGCGAGACACGAGGCAAAAAGCCCGAAAAGAGCTCCCTGCGATGAAGCATCAAAAAGTTTATAAAAGCCCCAGAACCAACATGAAGCATGGTTTTCTCAAAAAAGAACAATGCAAAGAAAAAGGAAAAGAAAGAGGACAGGGACAAAACAGAGGAGCGCCTTGAGAAGGGGCAGCTCCACGTCAGGGTTATTCTTGAGATGCTCGGGAAGCCGAAGGAGTACATATCAAAGCTCCTCAGGGACTACGTGAAGGCGATAGAAAAGGACAACAACTTTGACGTAACCTCAAAGAGCTTTGCCAAGCCGAAAAGGGTTGAGGGAGAGATGCACACCCTCTTTGCTGAGGTGGAGATGTGGGTTAAGAGCGTGAATGCACTGATAGGCTTCTGCTTTGACTACATGCCCTCATCCATAGAGATAATAGAGCCCCAGCGCATAAGCTACTCGGCGCATGACTTTGCGGGAATGCTCAACGACCTCCAGGCAAAGCTTCACGACGTGGACATGAAGTTCAAGACAACGCTGAAGGAGAAGGAGATAGTTGAGAAAAACTTTGCCAACACCATAAGGAACATAGTCATGCTCGCAATAAGCATAGGCAGAAGAACAGAGGGGGAAATCTCCCAGATAACAGGCATACAGCCAGAGAACCTCAGGAACATCCTGCCCGCGATGGTGAAGGAAAAAAAGATTGCAAAGAAAGGAAACAGGTATGAGCTCGCAAAATAGTCCTGAGAACACGGATGAGGAGCTGAGGAACAGGGCGGAGGCAGTTCTTTTTGCAACAGGAAAAGCTGTCTCAGTGAAAGAGCTCTCATCAATACTCAGGGAAAGAGACGAGGGAAGAATCCTGAAAGCTCTCAACTCAATAAGGAAGCGCTACAACGAGGCAAGCGGAGCAATAATTCTCGTGGAGGAGGGAGAGGGCTGGAAGCTTACTGTGAGGGACAAGTACCTTCCGGTTGTGAGAAGCATTGTTGCTGACACAGAGCTATCAAAGTCAATGATGGAAACCCTTGCAGTGATTGCGTGGATGAACCCTGCGCTGCAAAGCGAGGTAATAAAGATAAGGACGAACAAGGCCTACGACGAGATAAAGGAGCTGGAAAAGGGCGGCTTCATCACAAGGCAGAAGCACGGCAGGACCATGCTGATAAAGCTCACAGAGAAGTTCTTCAACTACTTTGAGCTGGACGACAACAGGAACCTCAAGGAGATTTTCAGAAAAAAAACAAAGAAGGGTCCGGAGCAGCCCACTCTTGAGGTCTACGACGAAAAAAAGCCGAGCATTGAGGAGGAATCAGAGCATCTGGGCGCCCTTGAGGTCTACGAAGAGCCGGAGAACAAAGAAAGCAAGGAACAGGAAGGAAGCGAAAGGGAAGAAGAAAAAGAGGAAGCCGGAGAGAGCGAGCCGGCTGAACAAGAGGAAAGCATTGAGGAGAGGCCTCAAGCAAGAGAAAAACCAGAGGAAGAACCCAAAGAGGAAGCAGAGGAAGACGCGAGCCCGTTTGATGCGATAGACCTTGAGAGCGTTGCAAGCTACGAGGAAGAGGAAAAGACTGCTGAGAGCGCCAAGGCGCAGGAGGAGGCCCCAGCAGGCGAAGATACAAGAGAGGAAGCTGAAAAATCCGGGCTTGGAGAGAGCCCTGAGGCAGAAAAAGAGCCCTCTGCTGAGCCCGATAAAGAAGAGCCCGCAGAGAAGGAAAGCT
>CAYVGP010000173.1:0-2322 GCA_964451135.1 uncultured Methanosarcinales archaeon | reverse complement strand
GAGAGCACGCCCCTCACCTCGGGTATGGGAAGGTCGTAGTCAACGTTCTCGCTTCTCACTATGATTGCGTTCGGGCTGTTCTCAATGGTGTAGCTGACTTCCTCAAGGCTTTCCGGGATGTAGAACGTTCTTGCGTAGCCCTCCTCCATGTTTGAGGCAAGTATTATTTCCTGCTGGACCATCTCTGCAAGGTCCCTCACAAGCTCCCTTTCCTGGGACGCCTTTGCTGTCTGGTAGCTGTCCTGGAAGTTGGCTGCGAAGAATATGAGGACTAGGAAGGAGAGGGATATGACAATTAGGTACTCTGCTGCCACCTGGGATTTTTTTAGTCTCATCATTACGAGGATATCTCAGTTATTTGCACTGAGCTGGACTGGGCTGTCAGCTTGAGCTTGTGGGTTCCGCTTTCAGCGCTCATGTTTCCGGTCATGTTGGCTGAGGCTGTTTCAAACACGTCGCTGAGCCCTGCCGCGGTCTCAACCTCCATCGTGACCTGCCTTCCCTGAAACGAGACTTTTGTGACCTTGTCAGGCACCCTCACCTTTATCACCACAGTTGTCGGCGGACCCATTGTGTAGACAAGGTCGGCGTTCTCTGCTATTGTCCTGACAGCCTCCTTCGCAGCGTTGAGGTCAACGCTGTCCTGAAGGTCCTGTGTCTGGAGAAAAAAAGCTGCGAGGACAGGCACAAGTATGAGGAGAGAGAACCCTACCACCATGAGGTATTCTGTGCTCACCTGGCCTTTTTTCATCCCAAGGAGGTAGTCGTATTAAGAATATATAAAGCTATTTGTTGGGGGCGAGGAGATTGGGGCGTCATGTTGCCTGCTCTTGCAGGAGCAATGCGTTGCCATTATGAAGCTTGGCGTAGCAACCCTGCCCGCTTTTAGTTTTTCCCGGGGCGCTTCAGCGGCGGGCGTCCAGCAGCGCAGTGCAAGAAAAGGCGGTTTCCTGCTTTCTACGTGCCTTCCTCCCAGCTTGAGAGGTACTCCTCCTGCTCCTTCGTCAGCCTGTCTATCTCAATTCCCATGGCTTCCAGCTGGAGTGCTGCAACCCTGTTGTCTATCTCCTCAGGAACGTCTATCACTTCCGGCCCCAGCTTTCCCTTGTTTTTGACAAGGAACTCTGAGGCAAGGGCCTGGTTTGCGAAGCTCATTGCCATTATTGTGGAGGGGTGCCCCTCTGCGGCAGCAAGGTTGACCAGCCTTCCCTCTCCGCACAGGTATATTTTTCTTCCGTCTGGCATGAGGTACTCGTCCAGGGACGGCCTTATCCTCTGCTTTTGCTTTGCGAGCTTCTCAAGGGCCCCGACGTCTATTTCTATGTCAAAGTGCCCTGAGTTTGCGAGTATTGCCCCGCTTTTCATCTTTTCTATGTGCTCTGCCCTGATGACGTGCTTGTTCCCTGTCACTGTTATGAATATGTCTCCTTCCTCTGAGGCCTTTGAGAGGGGCATAACCCTGAAGCCGTCCATTGCTGCCTGCAATGCCTTGAATGGGTCCACCTCTACCACTGTGACCTTTGCGTCCATGCCCTTTGCCCTTGCGGCAACGCCCTTCCCGCAGTTTCCGTAGCCGCACACAACAACGCTTTTTCCTGCCAGCAGCACGTTTGTTGCCCTCAGAATGCCGTCAATCGTGCTCTGGCCTGTTCCTTTTATGTTGTCCATGAGGTGCTTGGTGTTTGCGTCGTTGACGGCGATTATGGGGTACTTCAGCTTGCCCTCCCTGTGCATTGCCTTAAGGCGTATGACGCCTGTTGTTGTTTCCTCGCACCCCCCGATTATTTCCGGTATAAGCTCGGGGTGGTTCTTGTGTATGTCGCTCACAAGGTCCATTCCGTCGTCAATTGTGAGGTTTGGCCTGAATGATATCACGTTGTTGAGGTACCTGTAGTAGTCCTCTTTCGTTTCTCCCTTGTACCCCCAAACCCTGACTCCCTCCTCTGCAAGGGCTGCTGCAACGTCGTCCTGGGTGCTCAGGGGGTTGCAGCCTGTTATGGCCACCTCTGCTCCGCCTGCCCTCAGGGTTCTCACAAGCACCGCAGTCTCTTTTGTTATGTGAAGGGCCATGCCTATCCTTATCCCTCTGAGCGGCTTCTCCCTTTCAAACCTCTCCTTCACCTTTAGGAGGGCCTCCATGTGGAGCTCCGCGAATGAGATGTTCTTTCTTCCCTGTTCCGCCAGCTTGATGTCCTTAACCTCGTATGTTTCTCCCTTGTCCATTGTTTCACCCTCCCGCAGAAACCCTCTTAGAATTTATATACTTTTCTTCAATTTTTTTGGATTTTTTCTAATTTTTTTCTCTCTATATTAAATCTTTTT
>CAYVGP010000172.1:0-2365 GCA_964451135.1 uncultured Methanosarcinales archaeon | reverse complement strand
TCCGTTCTGTTTTGGGGCTTATATTGTCTGCGTAGCAGGGGCCTATTCCCCTGCAGGTCGTGCCTATCCTCTGGTTGCCCTTGCGCTCCTCCTCGAGCTTGTCAATGAGTATGTGGTAGGGGGTTATTAAGTGAGCCCTGTCGCTCACTGCTATTCTTTCCGGGCTGATGTTTACCCCGTTCTTTTCAAGGGTTTCCAGCTCGCTGAAAAACACCCTTGGGTCAAAGACAACGCCGTTCCCTATCACGCACCTCTTTCCGGGGTGGAGTATTCCGGAGGGTATCAGGTGCATTATTATCTTGTTGTTGTTAACGACTATTGTGTGGCCTGCGTTGTTCCCGCCTGTTGCCCTGCACACGAGGTCTGACTGCTCTGCGAGCATGTCCACTATCTTGCCCTTTCCCTCGTCGCCCCACTGGGCCCCGACCACAGCAATCCTTTTTGCCATTCCGGAAAAACGGAAAGAAAACCCATATAAAAGGTTAATTGTTTTTCAGCCCATGTGAGCACTGGCAGGGAAAGCAGGCAAGCGCATGCGAAGCGCACGGCTCCTGAACAGGAAAAAAGCTCTTCTTGGAGAAGAACGCAGGCCGGCACAGGAAGAGAGAAAAGGGCAATGAGCGGCAAGCCCGCAGGAAATGAGTGGGTTGCCACAGGGGACGGCTCTGTTACTTTGTTCAGCAGGGAATACGGTGAGCACTACCACTCCCTCACCGGAGCGATTGAGGAGTGCCGGGAGAAGTTCGTCAAACCCCTGTTCTCAGAGCTTCGTCTTGGAGGCGCAAAAAAGCTCAGGGTTCTTGACGTCGGCTTCGGGCTCGGGCTTAACTCAGCATGCCTCATTGAGGAGTGCGCCAGAAGAGGCCTGAGCCTTGAGATAGTTGCGTTAGAGAAAGACAGGGGAGTTGCAGAAACAATAAAGAGAGCCCCCTACCCCTTTGAGGCCTACAGGGTTATGAGAAAGCTCCTTCATGATTCTGAGCTGGTTTGGCAGGGCCTGGAGTTCTCCCTCTCGGTTCTGTGGGGGCATGCTTTGGAAATGATTGACAGCGCTGAAGGGCTGTTTCATGGCGCGTTCCTTGACGCATTCTCACCCAAGGTCAACCCCGAGATGTGGTCCCTGCCATTTATTTCAAGAATATCGTCCCTGTGCCAAAAGGGAGGGGTGCTTTGCACCTTCTCGTGCGCAAGAAAGGTGAAGGAAAACATGAGAAAGGCAGGGTTCGCGGTGAGGGACGGCCCGAGAGTGGGGAGAAGAGGGCCATCCACAGTCGCGGTAAAACTTTAAAAAGAGGGGCGTTCAACCAATAAAAAGAGGCGCAGAATGATTCAAAGGATTGTCTACTCAAAACCGGACATAACACTGCTGTCAAAGGAGTTCTTTGCTGTGGACATGCACGTGCACACAGAGCACTCAGACTCATACACCAAGGTTGCCAGCCTGATGAAGGCTGTTGGAAAAAAGGGGATAGGAGTGGCAATAACTGACCACAACGAGGTCAGGGGGGCTCTTCGGGCGCTGAGAACCAAGCACGCCCCAATGGTGATTCCGGGAATGGAGCTCACAACAAGCGAGAGAGCCCACTTCCTCATCTACTTTTATTCAGGCAGCGACGCAAGGGACTTCTTCAGCAGCGTTGTCAAGAAGATGCGGACGCCGAACCCCTACATGTTCACCAACCTGAGCGTGTTTGAGGCAATGGACAGGCTCAGGGACTACAACGCGATAATAGGGGCAGCACACCCTGTATCGCCGACACTGATGGGGGTGTGGAAGCACATAAAAAGGGGGTTTATAGAGGAGGACTTCCTCAAAAAGCTTGACTTCATTGAGGCGATATGCGGCTCCCACACAGAGAAGATGAACCTTTACGCCACAAAGCTTGCGCTGGAAGCCGGCAGGGGATACACAGGTGGAAGCGACGCCCACATACTCAACCAGTTCGGCAGGGTTCTTACCTATGCTGATGCGGGGGACAAGGATTCTTTTCTTGACTCAATAAGAAAGAGGAAGAACTTCGTGGTGGGAAAGGCGAGCTCAAGAATGGCAAAGATACCGAGCTATTCAGCAGTTGTGAACAAGCACCTGAGGTACATCAAGCCAACGATTGAGATAAAGGCAAGAAGGGCTGTGAAGGAGGGCATAGAATACCATGTTCCCAGAATAATGGAGAAGATATCCGAGACAAAAGCAAAGTCAAAAGAGAAGCTTGAGTCTCTTGCGGAAAATGGAAAGAAGAGAATGAGAAAGATAAAGGAAAAGGGAGCAAGGGCTGTCAGAAAGGTTAAGGGCTGATTTTTCAGGGGTTTTCCTTCCAAAAGAATTAAATACAACGCATAAGTGCTTCTGTGCAGGCCCCTGTAG
>CAYVGP010000171.1:0-2456 GCA_964451135.1 uncultured Methanosarcinales archaeon | reverse complement strand
CCTCAGGGGACTGCACCACATCGTCTATGAGGTCGTGGACAACTCAATAGATGAAGCCCTGGCAGGCTTCTGCAAGAACATCACAGTCATTATCCACAGGGACGGCTCTGTGAGCGTCAGGGATGACGGAAGGGGAATACCTGTGGAGGAGCACCCCAAATTCGGCAAATCTGCTTTGGAAGTGGTGATGACGAAGCTTCATGCAGGAGGCAAGTTCCAGAAGGGAACCTACAAGGTCTCAGGCGGACTTCACGGCGTCGGGGTTTCTGTCACAAACGCCCTTTCCAAGAAGCTGATTGCAAGAATTAAGAGAGGCGGCTTTGTTTACAGGCAGGAGTACGCCTACGGCAAGCCCACCACACAGCTTATAAAAGAGGGCACTGCCACTGAGAGAGGCACAGAGATAAGGTTCTGGCCCGACGACTCAATCTTTGACACAACTGACTTTCACTTTGACACACTCGCAGCAAGGCTCCGGGAGCTCGCATTCCTGAACAATGGCATCACCATCACGCTTGAAGACGAGAGAACATCCAGAAAGCATGTCTTCAGGTACGAGGGAGGAATTGCTGAGTTCGTGGCCTACATAAACTCCAACAAGAAGCCCCTGCATGACGTCATATCCTTCGCGAAGGAGAAAAACAACATAGTTGTTGAGATAGCCATGCAGTACAGCGAGTCCTACAAGGAGCAGATACTCACTTTCGCCAACAACATAAACACCCTTGAGGGGGGAACCCACCTTGCGGGTTTCAAGACAGCATTGACAAGGGTGCTCAACTCATTCGCCCAAAGATTCAACCACGGCGACGTACGCCTGACGTCTGATGACGCAAGGGAAGGGCTTGCAGCAGTCATCTCTGTGAAGATCCCGGAGCCCCAGTTTGAGGGCCAGACTAAGACCAAACTCGGCAATTCAGTTGTGAAGGGAATAGTTGACTCAGTTGTTTTCTCAAAGCTCACAGAGTTCTTTGAGGAGCACCCTGCAGAGGCAAGGGCGATAATAACAAAGGTCACGACTGCTGCAAAGGCGAGGGAAGCAGCCAGGAAGGCGAGGGAGCTCACAAGGAGAAAGGGCGCTTTAAACGGCTCGTCCCTTCCGGGAAAGCTTGCTGACTGCTCCAACACAGACCCCTCCAAATGCGAGATATTCCTTGTTGAGGGGGACTCCGCAGGGGGCTCTGCGAAGCAGGCAAGGAACAGGGAGTTCCAGGCAATACTCCCATTAAAGGGGAAGATACTCAATGTGGAGAAGGCAAGGCTTAACAAGGTGCTTTCCTCAAACGAGATAACAACCATAATAACTGCCTTGGGGTGCGGAATAGCAGAGGACTTTGACAACTCAAAGCTCAGGTACCACCGCATAATAATCATGACAGACGCTGATGTTGACGGCGCCCACATAAGGACGCTGCTCCTCACCTTCTTTTTCAGGTACATGCAGCCCCTTATCGAGGAAGGGCATGTCTTCATAGCCCAGCCGCCCCTTTACCGCCTTGCTTCTGGAAAAAGCGAGAAGTACCTCTACAGCGACGAGGAACTCGCCAAGGCGCTTAACGAGTCAGAGGGAAAGGCGACTGTCCAGAGGTACAAGGGATTGGGGGAGATGAACCCCTCCCAGCTCTGGAAAACAACTATGGACCCTGAAAACAGGACCCTTCTCAGGGTCACGATGGAGGACGCTGTTGAAGCTGACAGAATATTCACAATCCTGATGGGGGACCAGGTTGAGCCGCGCAGGCTGTTCATCCAGAAGCATGCCAAGGAGGTAGTGAACCTGGATGTCTAAAAGAAAAGCTTTTATAAGTCCTGTGCCTATCACATCTCAGGGGAAAGCATAGCTATGTCGCAAACATTAATGCTTGTAGTCCTGCTCGCACTTTCAGGTTTCTTCTCAGGTGCAGAAACAGCCCTGATGAGCATCAGTGACATCAAGGCAAGGTTTCTTGCTGAGCAGAAGAAGAGAGGGGCAAGCTATCTGAAAAAGATTCTTGAAGAGAGGCACAGGCTTCTCATCACAATTCTTATCGGCAACAACCTCGTCAACATAACTGCTTCTGCTATCGCAACAAGCATAGCAATTGACTACTTCGGCAGCAACGCGATAGGTCTTGTCGTGGGGGTTATGACGTTCTTAATACTCTTGTTCGGGGAGATAACGCCGAAGGCATTTGCCTCTGCGCACGCAGAGAGGCTCTCCCTCTTCTTCGCACCCATCTTCTATTACCTCATCAAGGTGGCCAGCCCTGTGATACGCCTCTTTGATTTTGTTTCGTTTATTGTTGAGAAGAGCCTTCCGAAAAACGAGAAGGCAATAACTGAAGAAGAAATCTCGGCAATAGTCCAGATAGGCAATGAGGAGGGGGCCCTCAAAAAGGCAGAGAGCGAGATGATAAGAAAGATACTTGAGTTTGACGACATAGAGGTGAAGGAGGTGATGACCCCGAGAACGGACC
>CAYVGP010000170.1:0-2468 GCA_964451135.1 uncultured Methanosarcinales archaeon | reverse complement strand
AACAGCAGCCGCCCTTGTTGTGACGCTGAAAACATCGCTAAAAGGGGATTCCCTTTCCGCAGCCCTGGAGTCGGATTCTGAGCTTTATTACTCCCTCGGAACCTTTCTTGTGAAGAACAGCAGGATTGACGAGGGAATTGCTGCACTTAAGAAGGCAGTCTCCATTAATCCTGAGCACTCAAAGGCGCACTACAATATCGGAGTCGCGTACTACATGAAGGGGGACTTTGGGGAATCCGAAGCGTTTTTCAGGCAAGCCCTTCGCATAAATCCTGACTACGCAAGGGCTCTAAACTCCCTAGGTATTGTGCTGATAAAGCAGGGCAGGTTCATTGAGGCAATACCCTACATGGAAAAGGCCTCTGAGCTTCTTGCCAGCAAAAACGTGTTCTTTGATCTTGGATTGGCGTATGCAGGCGCATTCAGGCAGAGCAGCGACAGGGCTTATGCAGAAAAGGCGCTCCGCAGCTTTGAGAAGGCGCTTGAGTTAGACCCCTCTTTCAGCCAGGCAGAGGCAAATGTTGAAGTGATGAAGCGCTTCCTCTAAGCTTTCTCGGAGGACTCCCACATCATCCAGAACTGGTTTCTGTAGCTCTCCGCGTTGTCCCTGTTTGTTATCCTCACAGCAACAGGGGGCTTTGCCGTCCATATCAGCAGAAGAACAGTGTCGTTGTAAATCATGGTGTCAGTGATGCTCGTGTATTCTCGTGGATGAAACCTCGCTTCACCGTAGTAGTCCTCCAGCAGCTTCGGGTTTTTCTTTATCAGCTCCTCGTTGAATATGACGTAGGACTTTATGCTGTACATTCTCTTTTTCTTCTGCCACAAGTCCCAGTAAGGGCCCATCACCTCCCTGAACAGCCCTGAAACGCCGAAGTCGCAGTACTCTCCCCTTGGGTTTAGCTCCTCAAGCATCCTCTCCATCGCTGCCCTAACCCCCTTCTTGCCGTAGAAAACAGTGACATCCTGCTTCTCCTTTGCAGCATCCATCCTTGCCTTAAGCAGGGGCATGATTTTGCTGATAATCTCCTCCCTCTCCTTCAGCAGCCCCATGAGAATCTGCGGGTCTGCTGCCTGGAAGTGCTGCTTCTTTCCCTTAATTATTGATGACGCAAGCCCTTTTTCTTTCAGCCGCTGCAGCACCTGGTAGGCGGTTGCCCTGTGGAGCCCGGTCTTTTTTATGATGGGCCCTGCAAGCGTGGGCCCTGTCTCAAGAAGCGCAAGGTAAACCCGGGACTCTGCAGGGCTCAGCCCAAGCTCCTGAAGAGCGTCTTCTTCCCTCATGCCTACTGCTTCCGCACGCTTGCTTATATTTCTTTCTTTTGTGGTCTCTTTTTGGACTACAATCTCCAGTCAAAAAAAAAGATTTATATACTTGCGTTCCCAGAAGTGTGCTCACAGCTGAAAAAGAGGTGATTGCTGTGGAAGATAAAAGCGGTGTTTTCTTGGTGAGCCTTGTTGCCATAGTGGCTCTTGTGGGGATTGTGTTTTTGTTCAGCAGCGGGGGAAGGAGCGCTGTTGTTGTTTCCGAGCCTGCTGTTCTCGGTTCAGGGGGCAACCTCGGAGGCCAGGCGTACTACTGGGATGATATGTTCCCACGAAGGGGAAAAAGAGCTTATCCTGTCACTAGCTGCAATGAGACTGATTCGTATTTAGGCGTTAAGGATATTTATGAGAAGGGCACCTGTTTTATGACAACCGGCTCAAGCTACGGAATCTTAACAGACAAGTGCACCTCATCCAAGACCTTAATGGAGGCAAGGTGTGAGAGGAGGCCGGACAGCCAAGCCAGATGCGTGTTTAAGGGAGTTATCTGCCCCAAGGGCTACAGCTGCGACAACGGAGCATGCGTCAGGGGCGGAGGGAGCCAGCCGGTGCCTCGCTACCCCTAACAGACCTAGGCTTCCATCCTCTTCGGCCTAGATTCTGGCGACACTGATATAAACCTTTTTTCTTTTTTTTCTTTAACCTCAACCAGGGTGTTTTATCCTGCTCATGTATTCAATTGTTGTGAGAAACGGTATTCTGAGGTTTCTTGTGACTCAAAGTCCTAACAATTTTTTCATTCTTTCAACGAACTTCCTGGAATAATCTAACGCATTTTCAGCTTCTTCCCGGGTCGCAATAAATGAAGTGCTGTATTGGTCATCGTGCCTTGTTTCCCTGTAATGGTCAAATAATTCAACCCATTCTTTCTCAAGCAGCCCTCTCCTTTCATAAAAATCTTCAAGGAATCTTGCAACAGCAAAATGCGACTTCTCTCTGAAACCGTTGATAAACAAAGAAGCTCTCGCAGAATGGAACATTGCCAAATAACCCGACAATATGCATGACCTTAAGGCACTGCTTTTCAGATTGTTCTCAGCTTCTTTCAGCCAGGATTCCGCGGTCTTCATGCTCTCTCTAGCTTTCTGTGGCGATTTTGGAATCCTTCTCAACAAGTTGAGTTCCACTAGTTTTTTAACGTT
>CAYVGP010000169.1:0-2504 GCA_964451135.1 uncultured Methanosarcinales archaeon | reverse complement strand
ATAAATAGTTTGCTTTCAAACAGGCAGGGTTCATTGGAAGAAAGGGGGTTTCTGAAATCACAACAGGAATAACAACCTTTTTTCGCTCATGTCAAGAAGCGCCGGCCACTTCGCCCTCAAGGTAGTGCGTCTTTGCTCCAGTCACCCTTACCTGAACTATCTCTCCCAGCGGGTGCTTTCCCTTTATCACGATTGGCTTGTAATATGGGTTTCTCGCTTGCACTGTGCCGTTCTTTCCCTCCTCGTCAACCACTGCGATGCCTTCCCAGCCCACCCATCTCTTGTTCTCCTCAAGGGACATCTCCTCGTAAATCCTCGTGAGCTTCCTGCTCCTCTCCTTCTTCACCCAGTCAGGAAGCTGCGGCATCTCTGCTGCCCTTGTCCCCGGCCTTGCCGCGTACCTTGATATGTTGATTATCTGGGGCCTTGTTTCCCTGACAAGCCCCAGCGTTTCCTCAAACTCCTCCTCTGTTTCTGTGGGGAACCCAACTATTATGTCTGTTGAAAGTGTTATCCGGGGATGCCTTGACCTGAGCTTCTTCACTGTCTCAATGAAATCCTCTGCCTTGTACGTCCTGTTCATCTCCCTGAGTACGCGGTTGCTCCCGGCCTGCACAGGTATGTGAATGAACTTGAACATGTTCTTCGAGTCCAGGGCTTCAAGGAGCTGGGGAAGCACCCTCTTCACGTTGTCAGGGTTTCCCATCCCCATCCTCACGAAGAAGCTCCCCCTTAGTTTCGCTATCTTAAGCATCAGCTCTCCGAATGCAAACCTCTTGTACCTGTCCACCCCGTAGGCTGCCGAGTCCTGGCTTGTAATCCAGACCTCCCTCGCCCCCAGTGCCACCTCCTTTCTTATTGTCTCAAGGATGTCCTCCATTGCGTAGCTGTGCACCTTCCCCTTTATGAGCTTGGTGGAGCAGAAGGAGCAGTAGTTGAGGCAGCCCTCGCTTATAAGCACTATTGCCACTGCCGTGTTTTTCCTTATTCTTGGAAGCAGTATCTTCTCAGGCCTTCTCTCCTCCGGCTTCGGGGCGCAGCCCTCAACAACGTCAGCGATCTGCCCTATCTGGTGGGTGCTCATGAGTGATATGCTGTTGTCGTAATCCCTGACAAGCTCTTTCAGCCTCGGGGTTGTGCACCCGGTCACCACAATCCTTTTTCCAGGATTCTTTTCCCTGACGCCCTTTATCTCCTTGAACGCCTTTGCGTCTCCCTTGACTGTGCACACATTGACTATTACTGCGTCAGCCTCGCCGTTCCTGGCAATGGAGTGCCCCCTCTCACTCAATATGCCTGCCATTATCTCAGAGTCGTGCTGGTTCGCAGTGCACCCGAAAGTCGCGATTGAGACCTTTGCCATGTTTCCGGGAAACTGTGCGTTATTATTAAATATTGCCCCTGCACAGGCTCTGGAGAAAATCTTTATGCGACACAGGCAACAAGCAGAGCGGTCAGGATGCCTCATTCTGTTTTCAGCTGTCATCCACTGCAGAAATCCAACCCATCCAAGAGTTTTTCTACAAAGCCCTTTTTTCCAAAACTTTTATAAATCCGGGATTCTCCATGATGCTTTATGGGGGATGACGACAGCAACGTGCTTAAGCTCGGGGGCAACATAGTTCTTGCTGGTTTCTCTGACATTGAAGGAGCCAACATGATTGTCGTGAAGAAGTTGGTCGGGAACTACGCAAGGAAGATTTCTGACGCAGGCAAGGACTTCCAGGAGCTCAGGGTGACTCTGAAGACGATTCACAAGAAAGAGAAGTCCGAGCTTTACGAACTCCACGGCAAGATTATTGACAAGGGGGATGTTTTCACGTCAGAGGTAACAGACAGGAACCTTTTCTTCGCCATTGACAAGCTGATGAAGAAGCTTCTCTCAGAGATGGGGGCGTGATTTTTCGGCTTTGGCTGACATAAATTTAAATAATAATTCATTTTCAGGCAGTTTCATGGACTACGATCAGCTATATGTGTTAATAGACGGCATGACTATTGGAGAAAAGGAAACGATCTATAAAATAAGCGATGATGTTAGCATTTTTGTATACAGGCCTGTGAAAGTGCCTTCTAAGCTAAAACAAAGCAAGCTTTATCTTGCTCATAAGAACTTTCAGATCGGTCTTAGAAAGACAGGGAAAAACGAGTTTCTTCCCAACCATCTTCGTATCTTAATAGACCTTTACCTCAAAAGGGAAAAGAGTCCTGACAAAGCGAAAATATTGTTTGACGCGATAGAAGAAGTTTTTGAAGGCAAGGATCCTCTTAAATTCAAGAAGGCTCTGACCAGCTTGTCATTATCAGCAGGTCTTGAGGATTCTTTCACTATCTTGTGCTTATGCCAACTATTCTTCCTGGAGCAAGACCTGAACTATCGTTTTGGCAGAGTGGAACCTCCCCGAGCATATCTTATGGGTTATATTAGGATGGTGAGGCTTGCAGCCGAGGAGATTGACAAGCTCCTTTGGAGTTCAACGAGGCACCCTCCCAGAAAAGAGTTC
>CAYVGP010000168.1:0-2515 GCA_964451135.1 uncultured Methanosarcinales archaeon | reverse complement strand
GTTCAGCGCTGGTGATACTTGCCATTGTGAACACTGCTTTGATTTCGAACTTCAGAGGTACGCTGCAGGAAAAAATCGCAGAGGCAAAGGAAGCGGCAAGGCCTCCCAAGCTCGAGATAACCCTGATAAACACACCGGACTGCGAAGAATGCTTTGATATCAGCGCAGTTGTTGATGAGCTTGAGGGCGCAGGGGCAAATGTCACAAAGAAAACCGAGTTGGACTATTCCGCAAGCGGGGCAAAGGCCCTCATAGACAAATACAGCATAGAGGTTGTGCCCACAGCAGTTGTCAAAGGAGAAATAAACAAGACAAGCAGGGCTGTCAAAAGGCTTAACAGCATCGGGGAGCAAAGAGGCGACGCGTTTGTGATAACAAACCAGGTGCCCCCCTACATTGATGTGAAAACAGGAGAAGTGAAGGGAGAGGTAACGCTGATAGAGTTATCAAAGAAGGACTGCGGGGACTGCGCTGATCTGACAAGGCTTGTGAAAGGTCTTGAGGATGCAGGCGTATTCATAAAGGAGAAAAAGAAGGTTTCATTTGAGACAAGTGAAGGCAAAAAGCTTGTGGAGAAGTACAATATAGAAAAGCTGCCAACGCTGATACTGGACAGCGAGGCAGGGGAATACAATGGCTTTGACAGGACCTGGACACAGCAAGGTTCCAAGGAAAGCGACGGCTCATACGTCCTCAGGCAGCCGGGCACCCCATATTACAGCATCACTGAAGGAAGGGTTGTAGGCAGGGTTTCAATCATTGCCCTTGACGACCCCACATGCGATGATTGCCATGACCCCTTGGCTTATCAGAAGCCGATTCTCAGAAGCATGGGGCTGGCAATAAAAGACGAGAGGGTTGTTGACATAAACAGCGAGGAAGGAAAAGCCCTCCTTCAGAAATACAACATCACAAAGATCCCCACCATAATTCTGAGAGGGGATGTCGGGGAGTACGCGCCCCTCGTGAGGGTGTGGCCCCAGGTGGGCACGGTTGAGGAGGACGGCTCATACGTGTTCAGAAGGCCGGAGCTCTCCAGGCAGGGATGGAGGGACTTGAGCAAGCCAGATGAAGGAAGCAGCGGCTCGTCTCCAAGCACTGCTTCTGCAGAAGTCCAGGCCTCTGAAAGCGCGGGAACAGCCACCAAGGTCATAAGCGTCATTGCTAAGCAGTGGAGCTTTGAACCCTCAACAATAAGAGTGAAACAAGGAGACGAAGTAGAACTCCACGTCAAAAGCACAGACGTAACACACGGCATAGCAATACCCGAACTCGGAATAAACGAAATGCTTGAACCAGGCAAAGAAGCAGACATACACTTCAAAGCAGACAAAAAAGGCACCTACACCTTCTTCTGCTCAGTGCCATGCGGAAGAGGACACAGCTCAATGAGAGGAAAACTAATAGTGGAGTAGAAGAAATATCATAGTAGAAGAGCAAAGATGAACAAGAAGAAAGCCAGGGCAGCAGCATTAACGCTGCTCCTTGTTTTTTTATTCTCCGCGGTTCTTATCTCAGCTGAGAAAGACATCCCAATAGGGCTTAAGAAGATAATAGACTACAACAAGAGGCAAAGCCAAAACTACGCTGTGAAGATATCCTTCTTTGTTGCCTTTGTCGCGGGCATGCTCGGGATTCTCTCCCCCTGCATTCTTCCCTTCCTGCCTGCGTACTTTTCCTACACATTCAAAGAGAGAAAAAACATCGCCCTCATGACCCTTGTCTTTTCAGCAGGCGTCACCCTTGTTTTTGTTGCAATGGGAATAACAGCTGGATTCATAGGGCAGACAACATTGTCTGTGCTTCAGAAGGGCTGGCTTGTCACCATCGCGGGAGCGCTTCTTGTCTTCATGGGCCTGATGTCAATACTCGGAAAGGGCTTCTCCTCAATCATAAAGCCGGGCAGGAGATTCGGGAACGACGTTCCAGGGGTGTTCCTGTTCGGGATGGTTTTTGCCCTTGGGTGGACAGCCTGCGTGGGCCCAATCCTCGCTGGCATCCTCAGCATAGGGGCTGTGCTCCACAACACCCTCCAGTCAGCTGTTTTGCTGTTCTTCTACTCCCTCGGCTACCTTATCCCTCTCATACTTCTCGGAATATTCTATGACAAGTACAACCTCTCGGAAAAGAAGTTCATGAAGGGAAAAATGATTGAGTTCTCCCTGCTTGGAAAAAGGATTAAGGTGCATTCCAGCAACATGATAGCAGGAATCCTCTTTGTGCTCATCGGGGCGGTGATTCTTGTGTTTCAGGGAACAGGGGAAATAAACGCAAGGGACTTTCTCGGCACCAGGCAGTATTTCTACACCCTGCAGAGGGAGCTGGTCAGCTGGGAGTACGCAGGAATAGCGAGCTTGGCGCTATTTGTTGCGACAGCAGGGGGCACTGCATACTTGTTGTACAAAACCAGAAAGAAGAACACAAAGAAGAAAAAAGAAGAAAAAAGAAAGGAAAAGTGACACAGAGGCAGACCCACACTTACCCAAGCGCTTCGTCCAGCCCCCCCCCCCCCCCC
>CAYVGP010000167.1:0-2516 GCA_964451135.1 uncultured Methanosarcinales archaeon | reverse complement strand
CCCTGAATCCGCAGACAAGGAACATTCCCTTGTCAGGGCTGAGGAAAACTACAAGGAAGCGGTTACCCAATATTTTATATCAAAGAATATTCCTCCTGAAAATATAAATCCCAGGCTTCTTACCCTGGAATACGTGATTACTTCTTGACCTTCTTCTCCTTCACGTACTTCTCGTGCACTGCGAAGTCCGAGTCCTCGTCAATCTCAAGAACGTCCTCAATTATCTTCTTCTTTTTTTCCTCTTCTTCCATTCTCTCACCCGATTCCAAAGCCCCCAAACTCGCCTGTTGGCTCCTCCCAGCTTATCTCAGCCTTTTCAACCCTCGCAAGCTCAGGCCCTTTCTTTGACCACTCGTAAAGCTCTTCTATGGCTTCCTCAGGCCCTTCTGCCACTATAAGGACAGAGCCGTCAGGCATGTTTTTCGCGTATCCCTTGAGCCCCAGCTTTGAGGCAAGGTACCTCGCGCTTGCCCTGAAAAAAACGCCCTGCACCCTGCCACTGACCCTGATAACTGCCCTCCTTATCATGGCAACTAAGGAGTTGCTTCTCATAAAAAAGCTTTGCGATGCATGAGCCTCTCCCATGCGCCTCTCAGCCCGCGGGCTTTTCAAAACCAGTTTAGAAAGATTTAAATCGTGATTCGCTTTGCTTCCTCAGGGGTGATACCAATGGAAGGATGCGTGTTCTGCAGGATAAGGGACGGGGAGATTCCCTCGGCAAAGATTTACGAGAACGATGCGGTGATGGCTTTCCTTGACATAGCGCCGTGGAGCAAGGGGCACACCCTCGTTGTCACAAAAAGGCACGTTGAGGTTTACGACGAGGCAGGTGACGACGACCTGAAAGAGCTGGCTTTGGCTGTGAAAAAAGTGGCCAAGGCAGTTGTAGCTGCAACAGGGGCAGAGGGCTACAACATCCTCACAAACAACAGGAAGGCAGCAGGCCAGCTCGTTTTTCATCTGCACACGCACATCATACCGAGGTTTGAGGGCGACGGCATAAGGATGACGCACGAGAAGGCGGAGTACAGCGAGGGGGAGAAGGAGTCCCTGCTCAGAAAGGCAGCGGAGTCCCTGGCTCAGCAATCCCGGGAGTAAAGGTTGCTGTAGTTGCCACAGGAGTTTTGGATGATATCATCAAACATCTGGAAGCTTTACGTAATCAGGGCTGTGCACTGGTTCATGCTCATAATGCCTGTTATCGTTATCTTTTACCAGGCGAACGGCCTCTCAATGAAAGAGGTGCTGGTTCTTCAGGCTGCTTTCTCACTGGTGATAATCCTGCTTGAGGTCCCCTCTGGCCACTTTGCGGACGTGTTCGGGAGAAAGCCCACAATCCTCATCGCTTCCATCTTCGCCTGGGCAGGGCTCGTTATTTATTCCCTCTCATACAGCTTCTGGGCCTTTCTTTTTGCAGAGATAGTTCTCGGAGTCGGGGCAAGCCTGATATCAGGAGCAGACTCGGCAATGCTGTACGAGACTCTTCTTGAGACGGGTTCAGCAGGAAACTACAAGAGGTACGAGGGGGTTTTCCAGATGGTCAGCAACCTTTCGGAAGGGGTTGCAAGCGTGATAGGGGGGGCGATAGCTGTTCTCAGCCTCAGGCTTCCCTTCATTGCAGAGGCAGCTGTCTCACTGCTCGCTGTGTTTGCAGCCATGACGCTGAAAGAGCCGCCCCACAGAAAGCACCTTGCTCCCCAGAGGTTCTCCAAAAAGATATCAGACATAATCAGAGAGAAGAAGGCAGTCCTCACCATACTCTTCTCTGCCGTGATTGCCTCAGCCACGATGACTGTTGTGTGGTTCATCCAGCCCCTGTTTCGCCAAAGAGGGCTTCCCCTTGTTTTCTTCGGGGTTGCGTGGGCGTTCCTCCAGTTTGTTGCCGGCCTCTTCTCATACCTGGCTCACAGGATAGAGGCATTGCTGGGATTAAGAAACACCCTGATTCTGCTCCCCTTGCTTGTCTTTGCAGGGTATCTTGGCTCAGCACTGGGCAGCGCCCTTCCATTCCTGATTTTTCTGGTGCTCGTCTACGCAGCAAGGGGCATAAAGAACCCTGTTGTCAAGGACATACTCAACAAGGAGTTCTCCTCCAGCCAGAGGGCAACAGCCCTTTCTGTGCTGAACCTCTCTGGCAGGCTTCTTTTCGCACTCCTCGGCCCTGTTGCAGGGTACCTTGCGGACATCTACACAATTGAGGCAGCACTGGCGGTTTTCGGGGTCGTGTTCCTCGTTTCTTCCATTGCTGCTTACTTTCCCCTCAAGAACGCCCTGAGGATTTGAGGACTCTGCCCGGGCTCGGCTTTCAAATATCAAAGGGCGAAACTGCCTCTTCTTTCAGGCAGGCACTCCTTTCTTGGTGCCACAAACCAGGCTCCTCTTAAACTCTTTTGATTGGTTTTTTGAGCTGTTAAATCTTTTTAGAGACTGCTTCCAAATCAGCATTGATTTTTTGTACCAAGCAAATGCAATAAAGAGTAATGCGGATGAGAAGATAGAACCAATAAACCAGCGTT
>CAYVGP010000166.1:0-2541 GCA_964451135.1 uncultured Methanosarcinales archaeon | reverse complement strand
TACGGTTAACAGCCGTACGCTCTACCTGCTAAGCTACCGGGGCACAGACCCCGAAGTGTTCCCGAGCGACTTATAAAAGTTTCGCAAGAATTGCTTTTCGCGTCTTTCAGTCCGCTAAGCTGTCAAAACTCTCTTTTGACGCGCAGCACCAACATTGCGAATAAATGCGAAAATAAGGAAATTTTTTATATGCCCCTGTTTTTCACAATCGCTGGTGGGACAATGAGGGAATACCTTGACATGGTTAAATTTGTTCTTGAAAACGGAGAAAGAAAGGTCAACAGGACAGGGGTTGACACTCTGAGCGTGTTCGGCTACTTCTACAAGGTGGACTTGTCCAGGGGATACCCCCTTCTCACAACAAAGCAGATGTACTTCAACTCAATGCTTCACGAGCTCTTGTGGTATCTCTCAGGAGAGGAGCACATAAGAAACCTGAGGAAGAAGACAAAGATATGGGACGCATGGGCTGACGAGGAGGGAAGGCTTGAGACAGCCTACGGACGCTTCTGGCGCAGGTTTCCTGTGCCTGAGAAAGGGCTTGACGGGGAGAAGTGGGCAGCAAGGTGGGTTAAGGAGGAGCCAAACGGCCAGAAGGTCTTTGACCAGATACAGTACGTTCTTGACACCCTGAAAGAGATAAAGGAGAACCCGGAGACTCCCAGACTTAGAAGAATGGTTGTGTCAGCATGGCACCCCGCCAATGCCGCCGAGAGCCTGCTTCCGCCGTGCCACTACACCTTCTGCTTCAATGTTCAGGGCAACAAGCTGAACTGCCACCTCACTCAGCGCTCAGGGGACATAGCACTCGGCATCCCCTTCAACCTTGCGTGCTACTCCCTGCTCACACTAATACTGGCGAAGCAGGCAGGGTTTGAGCCAGGAGAGTTCGCCCACACGATAATTGACGCGCACATATACGAGAACCACATTGAGGGACTGAAAGAGCAGCTGAAAAGGGAGCCGAGGCCCCTTCCGAAGATAAAAATCGCTGACAAGCCCCTGGACGAGCTGGAGTTTGAGGACTTTGAGCTTCTTGATTACAATCCCCACCCAAAAATCAGGTTTGAGGTGGCTGTTTGATAACAATAATCGCTGCGATGGACAGGAACAGGGTAATAGGCATAAGCAACAGGCTTCCCTGGAGCATACCAGAGGACCTGAAGAATTTCAGAAATCTCACTTCTGGCAAGGCAGTCATAATGGGGCGGAAGACGTTTGAGTCAATCGGAAGGCCGCTCCCAAACCGCACAAACATCGTGGTATCAAGAACACTGGAGCCGAGAGAAGGGGTTGTTGTGGCGAGGAACCTTGAGGAGGCGATTGCTCTTGGCAGGGAAAAAAGCGACGAGGTCTGCATCATAGGGGGGCAGAGCATTTACGAGCAGGCCCTGCCCATCGCAGACAGGATGTGCCTGTCATTCGTGAAAAAAGAGTATCAGGGAGATGCCTTTTTCCCTTCTTTCAGCGATGAGGATTGGGAGCTTGTGAAAAAAGAGGACAGGGGGGATTTTGAGTACAGGGAATACGTCAGGAAGAGGCGCTAGCTGCTCTCCCTCACAACCTCGCCTGTCACGCTTCTCAGCATGTGCCCTGTCACCCTGATGTCAAAGCTCTTTCCAAGCGGAAGCCTTTCCCTCACCCCCACAATGAGGGGGTAGGTGCCGAACTGCCTCCCGAAGGTCGTGTTCCCGTCGTAAACCTCCATCCTCACATCCCTCATGACTGTTCCCTCGGGAACCACCCTCCTAAGCATCGGCAGGTCTATCTTTTCTCTGATATCCCTTCTCCAGCGCCAGTAGTGCCTCTTGTTTTTCTTCACAAACTTCAGCCCTGCCTTTTCATAGAGGTATGTGCCCTCAAACGGGACAACCTGCCTTATGTTTATTCTCCTTAAAAGAAGACCCTCGTCAAGTATCTTCTTCAGGTGCCTCATGTTTTCTGAATGCGTGTTCCTTGTTTCCCCTATAAGCCCGAAAATGATGTTTATTCCGGGAAGGAGCTTCGGCATTCCGTTCTCACCCCTCTCCGCCCCCTCCTCGTTGATTATCCTTATAGCCTCAATAGCCCTCTCGGGGGTGGTGTTCAGCCTGTTTGCTCTTACAACTTCCATGTCAAAGCTCTCAATCCCGAAAGCGGCAACATTGCCTGGAGTGCAGTATTTTACTATTATCTTCGTGAGCTCCGAAGTCACGTTGTTAGGGTTTGCGTTGTCTATGTGAAGGGTTTTCGGGCTCAGGGAGCTTATGCCCCTGAGGAGCTGCTCCATCCTTGAGGGGTCCTTTTTTCCGTAATAATAGAAGCAAGTCGCCTTTCCGAACCTGAAATGCTCTGCCCCGAGGGATGACAGCTTTCTTGCCTCAGAAACTATGCTCTCCGGCTCTCTTGACTCAACAGGGTGCTTCAGGGGCTCTGTGCAGAATGAGCACCTCATCGGGCACCCCCTTCCTGCCTCAAGCTCAACAACAACAGGGAAGGGAATCTGCCCAAGTATCTCCGCTCCCGCCTCTGCGTACAGGTCAATCTTGCCGTAGTCCTCGA
>CAYVGP010000165.1:0-2557 GCA_964451135.1 uncultured Methanosarcinales archaeon | reverse complement strand
GGAGTTCCTCTGGCAGGAGGGTCACTGCGTTTATGAGGCAAGGGAGGAGTGCGACAGGGAGACCCTGCTTGTCCTTGAGGAGTACAGGAAGCTCTCGGAGGAGCTTCTCGCTGTCCCGGTCATCACAGGAAAGAAGACAGAGAAGGAGAAGTTCGCGGGCGCTCTCTACACCACCGCGATTGAGGCCTTCATGCCTGACGGCAAGGCTTTGCAGATGGGCACGAGCCACAACCTCGGCCAGGCATTCGCAAAGGCCTTCAACATACGCTTTCTGGGCAAAGACGAGAAGGAGCACATCCCATGGCAGAACTCTTGGGGAGTCTCAACGAGGCTCATAGGGGGCATGGTTATGCTGCACAGCGACGACAAGGGGCTCGTGCTTCCCCCGAGGATAGCCCCGAAGAAGGGCGTTGTCGTCCCAATCTACAAGTCAGAGAACAAGGATGAGGTGATTGAAAGGGCAGGGAAGATAGCCGAGGAGCTTAAGGACTTCAACGTCTTCCTTGACGACAGGGATGAGTACAGCCCGGGATGGAAGTTCAACGAGTGGGAGCTCAAGGGAGTTCCTGTGAGGATAGAGCTGGGGCCCAGGGACCTTGAGAAGGGGCAGTGCGTTCTCGTCAGAAGGGACACAGGGGAGAAAACACAGGCCCCGCTCAAAAGCCTGAAAAAGGCATTCGGGGAATTGCTTGACTCAATCCAGGCGAACCTTCTTTCAAGGGCAAGGGAGAAAATGGAGAGGGACACAGCCACAGCAAGGGAGTGGAAGGAATTCGCCAAGGCTGTTTCCGAGAGGAAGCTTATCCTGAGCCCCTTCTGCCTTGACAAGGAATGCGAGGACGCGATAAAGGCGGAGTCAGGGGGCGCGGGAAGCAGGTGCGTCCCGCTCAAGCAGCCGAAGGAGAATCCGGGGAAGTGCGTGAGGTGCGGGAAAGAGGCAGGGGCGTGGGCGTATTTCGCGAAGAGCTACTGAGCTGCTTGCGATTATTCTGCGACAAATTGTCCCTGAACGCAATCAAAGGGCCGATTTCATCCCGTATTCGCATGCCGGGATTGCTTGGCCTGCCGGCTTTTGGCTCTTGTGAGTCTTGGCGAAGAGAAATCCTTAAAAACAAGCATTTTTTCTCTAATAGCGGTTTCTATGATTCAAAGCCAAGTCCTAAAGCAAAGATCCAAGGCAGCGCAAAGAGTGGCTGCGCACGCGCTCGCAAAGCAGCTTCAGGCAATAAAACTAAAGGAAGTTCTTTTTCTCCTCGGATTCGCAGGCGGAGCAGCACTCCTGAGGGCGGCGATGCAGCCCCTTCCCTCTGTTGAGCCCATAACCTTCTTCGCTATTCTCTCAGGCCTTCTCTTCGGGGCGAGAAAGGGCTTCATCGTAGGCGCTTCCTCCCTCTACCTGTCAAACTTTCTTGTCTTCGGCGGTCAGGGGCCGTGGACGTTGTTTCAGGCAATCGGCTTCGGGGCAGCAGGGGTTTTCGGCTCTGCGCTGAGAAAAAGGCCGACAATCCTCGCCTCCCTTCTCGTGGGGGTTGCGAGCACTCTTGTGTTTGAGGTGGTGATGAACCTCTCCAGCGTCCTCGTGTTTCCGGGCTCTCTGCTTGCCATCTTTCTTTCCGCTCTCCCCTTCTCCCTCACGCACCTCGCATCAAACTCCATCTTCTCCCTCATGATTCCGAAGGCGGCTGAGCGCGCTGAAAAGCTGGGGGGCTTCAGCGAGAGGGAGCTGTGCGAGGAGATGCTCTCAAGGCTCGCACCAAAAAAAGCCGGGGCTTCTTCCATCTCAGGGAGGCTTCTCCAATGGCTCCGAAAAAGCCGCTAATCCTGCTTGCTCTTGCAGTGCTGTTTCTTTGGGGGTGCGAAAACAGGCAGGGCTTTGAGCCGGGAACAGCAACAATAAGGATAGTCACTCTTGGAAAAACCCTTGTCCATAACGTCTCTTTTGACAAACCCACAACACTGCTGGATTCACTTGAGGCCAGTCATAACATAACCCTCACAGGGTTTCGAAATTTTATTAAATGTGTTGATGATGTGTGTGCGAAGGGGGGCTACTCATGGAGGATAACCTCTAACGGCCTTCCAATAGCGTCCTCAGCTAAGTCGTATGTTTTGAAGCCGAACGACTCTGTCACTGTGGAATATTCATAAGAGGGGGGTGGTTGCTCATGAAAAGGCGTTTATTTGCAGAACTCATAATTCTGGGCATTGTGCTGCTTCTGCCTATTGCAGTGGCAGACACAGGCATTTACGTTGAGTTTCCGGACGGCTCAACCCACAAGGAGTGCCTTGATGTCCCTGACGGCACATCCGGCTTTGACCTTCTTCACGCCTCCTCGCTTAGCGTCACGTGGAGCGATCCCGGCGCGTACGGGAGAGCTCTGTGCAAGATAAACGGAGCAGGAGATGATGTCGCAGGAACAGCGTGCAGCTGGGGAGCAGAGTCCTGGGCGTACTTCATCCTTGAAAACAGTCAGTGGAGGCTCGCGCCTGTCGGGCTTGACACCCCGGGAAGCTGCTGGAACCGCGACTTCTCTTCATTCGGGGGCAAGTACTGCGC
>CAYVGP010000164.1:0-2565 GCA_964451135.1 uncultured Methanosarcinales archaeon | reverse complement strand
CCCTTTTTGTATGCAAATTTGTATATAGTTTGATTAAAATATATTCTGTTTGGCATAACAGATATTTAAATCTTTTGTTTTGTATTCTGCTTGGAATATATTCAGAATGGAATAATATTATTTAAATGTTTCTTTTTTCAATATTGAAAATAATTGGCTTGAAACACACCCCAAGAATTCGGAACCAATTCCGAAAAACAGCGCAGAAATAAGTGACGGATAGGGGCATTGCCCTTGCTGAAACCAGGAATGCCCGTGCCCCCTCTACGCTGGCTTGGGCTCTTCTTTCGGCTGCTCCTTTTTCGGCGCTCTCTCGGTGATCTTCTTGTAAAGGCCGTAAGCAGAGCTGGCGAAGTAGGCAGGAGCATACATGATAGTGGAGCGGAACGCCTTGAAGTAGTCGTTTATGCCCTCAAACCAAGTGTAGCCCTTCTTTTCTTCCTTCGGGGGTTGCTCTCCCTGCTGCCCCTTCTTCATGTCCTTCTCTGTTTCCTCAACCTTCTCAGCCAAGTCTGCCATAGGGGCTTATTGGGGCTTCGCATATTTATGCTTTGCCCTTTTTCGTTAAAAAGCAGCTAGAAATCAGCTTATCTCAACCTTCTGGGAGATGCTCTGGCCGGGCATTCCCCTCTCAAACCTCACCCTCACTGCCCCGGAGTTTCCATGGGCTGCTGTGACCTCTCCCTTTATCTCCCTGCCTGTTTCTGTCTTGAACACTGCCTTTTTTCCAACGAGCTTCTCTGCCTCGCTCCTGGTTGAAACGCCCTCCGGCTTCACAACCATGTAGTTGCCCCTGGTGTGGTGCCTCGCCATCCTGAAATTGACTATTACGCCTTTCATGCAAGCCAGAAATCCGCATCGCTTTAAAAAGATATCGCATTGCAGGGGTTGCGGAAAAAAGCAGGGTTGATTGGCTTTTTGCTGCGTCCTGAAGTGCGGCGCATCCTCAATGCCTTTCAGGGGCTTCACCCCCTCCTCCTTGAAGGATTAATCGGGCAAGGAGCCGGGGGTTCGCTCTTCTGTCCCGCCTGCGAGAGGGGTTTTACTTCACTTCCCGGGAGCTGGCTGAGGGGTTCAGGGACGAGCAGGGGTTCTCCTCTCAGCTCTTCCCCTTGTACCTCCCCCTTTCCTCAACCTGAGCAAGCCTTTTCAGCACTGATTCTGCTTCAGGAGTTTTCCTTCTGTAACCCTTGATGAAGCTCTCAAAGGCCTGCTTCCAGATTGAGGGGTGCTTTGCTTCCAGCGCCTCCTTGAAGACGTGGATGTCAACCGCCCTGTCCTCTGCCTTCTCAGAGAAAAAGCTCAGCCCGAAGTCTATCACCCTGATGCTGCTGTTCTTGTCAAGGATGATGTTGCTTGTTGTGAGGTCCCCGTGTATTATGCCTTTGTTATGCATCATTGCTGCGCACTCCCCTATCTTTTCGCATATCTCCCTGTAACTTGTTTTCTCAAGACACTCGCTGAGCCTGTCCCCTGCGATCCTTTCCATGACTATGATTCCCTTTTCTGCATCAACATCCAGCAATCCGGGGACAAAGCCAAAGGGGCTCAGCCTTTCAAGAACCTTTGCTTCTCTCTTCGTCCTGCTCTTCCTTATGCTTTTGTCCAGCTCCGGAAGGCGGTAGCCCTTCTTTTTTCTGACTTTCTTGATGTGCTTCCCGGCGTAAATAACCGCCTCTGCGCCCTGCGCTATCTTTTCCATTCTTTTTTGTGAAAAGAGTTAATTATTAATACTTTGCCCCTCAACCCCTCGCTGAGCCGATGCTTGGTCGTGGCTTGCGGCTCTTCAAAACCCGGACGGAGGCAAGAGAATGGAACTCACAAAACTGGAAAAGGAATACTTGCTGGAACTCCTGAACAAGGAGCTTCAAGTGGTCAAGAGCCTTGAGAACACTCCTGATGAGTACTTCGCAACCTTTGCAGCAGAGGTGAAGTGGGAGCAGTTCCTCAATGCCCTGATTGAGAAGATAAAGAAGGCGCGGACAGAATGACCACTAAAAAGAGACGAAAACTTTAAATAGGTGGAAGGGTTTCTGCTCATTGATGGATGAACCTTTACCTCCCAGAGTAAACATCGGAGAAGAAAAATATGCGGCAGCTTTTCTTGCAAGGCCGTCCACATTCAAATTTTTAAAAGTGTGGCCTGCTGAGCCCTTGGGCGTGATAGAGGATTACATGGATGAAATAATTGTTGCTGCTGAAAATTCTTCGCTTAAAAGGTTTTACCGCAGTGTCCGCAGAAATGATGAATACAGGAAGGAGTTTCGCACACTATACTCGCGTATAAACGAGGCCCTAAGCAAAGCGGGTGTCATGCTGATTCATACGAGAAACGCAGAGTTTGACCAACTCGCTGTTCCTTCTTCAGACCCAAGTGTTCTTGCGCAGCGTCTGGAAGAAGCGTCGCAGAACTACAAAGAGGCTGTGGCACAATACCTTGAATCAAGAGGAGTGAATCCTGAACTGGCGAACCCAAAGCTCTTTGATCTTAACTACATTCTATAACTCGCAACTTCACTTCTTGACCTTCTTCTCCTTCACGTACTTCTCGTGCACTGCGAAGTC
>CAYVGP010000163.1:0-2566 GCA_964451135.1 uncultured Methanosarcinales archaeon | reverse complement strand
GCAAAAAGTTTTTATACAGCGCTTTAACGCTTAGTGCCATGGCTGCTCAGGAGGATAAGAACAGGGTTCTGAAAAAGCTTTCCCCGATAGAGCGGAAGGCGCTCCCGTTCATTGCCAAGGCAGGAACCATTGACGAGCTTTGCAGGCTCTCAGGGCTTGACAACGTGTCTGCAATGAGGGCGCTGCAGTTTCTCTCCAACAAGGGGCTTGTGAAAATAAGGGAAGACAGGGCGAGGGTTGTTTACGCAGGGGAGAACGGAAGGGTTTACGTTGAAAAGGGGCTTCCCGAGGACCGCTTTCTTAAGGCACTGGAAACGCCAAAGCCGCTTGAAAAGGTGCAGAAGGAGGCAGGTCTCACAAGGGAAGAGGCGAACGCAAGCATCGGCGTGCTTAGGAGCAAGGGAATGATAAGCATAGAGAAAGGTAAGGGGCTCGTGTTCTCGCTCACAGACGCAGGAAGGAACCAGCTGAAAAAAAAGAGCCTTGAGTCCGTTTTCCTCTCAAAGCTCCCGATGAACGAAAAAGAGATTGAGGGGCCCGACCTTTACGCCTACGAAAAGCTCAGGAAAAGAAAGGGAGTGCTTGAGATAAAAGAAGAAAAAACAGTGCTCATAGAGCCAACAGAGCTCGGGAGAAGGCTGTCAAGGGCAAAGCTCTCCGGCAGGGCCGCGGAGCGCCTGACCCCGGAAATGCTCCGCGCAGGAAAATGGAAGGGAAAGGAGTTCAGGGAGTACGACATAGTAGCCCCGGTGCCCAAGCTGCTTGGAGGAAAGAGGCAGTTCTACTCAGCATTCATAGAGCGCATCAAGGAGAAGCTCGCAAGGATGGGCTTCAGGGAGATGACAGGCCCCATAATAGAGCTTGAGTTCTACAACTTTGACGCCCTGTTCCAGCCCCAGAACCACCCGGCAAGGGCGTGGTCTGACACATACAGGATAAAGGAGCCCAAGAAGGGCTCTCTTCCAAAAAAAGAAATAGTTGAGGCTGTCAGAGAAGCCCATGAAAACGGAGGGGGCACAGGCTCAACAGGGTGGCGCTACAGGTGGGACCCAGAGGTCGCTCGCCGCTTAATGCCAAGGTCCCACGACACCGCAATAAGCCCGAGGTACATGGCGCAGGGAATAGAGATACCGGGAAAGTACTTCTCTCTCGTCAGGTGCTTCCGCCCGGACGTGATTGACGCAAGCCACGGGGTGGAGTTCAACCAGATGGGCGGAATAATCGTTGACAGGAACCTCAACTTCAGGCACCTGCTCTGGCTTCTCAGGGAGTTTGTTTTTGAAATAACCGGAGCCACTGAAGTAAGGTTTCTCCCGGACTACTTCCCCTTCACAGAGCCATCTGTGCAGGTCTCGGCAAAGACAAAGGGATCCGGCTGGATGGAGGTTGCGGGAGCGGGAATATTCAGGCCCGAGCTTTCCCAGCCCCTCGGCATCAAGGAGCCTGTTCTGGCGTGGGGATTCGGGATTGACCGCCTGGCAATGCTCACTTTGGGAATAAGCGACATAAGGGACCTGTTCTCCCATGACCTCTCCCTCCTGAGAACTCAGAAAAGGGTGGTGAAGATTGCCGACAATTGAATGCTCGCACAAGGACTTATGCAGCCTGATAGGGAAGAAGCTCTCAAAGGAAGAGCTTGAGGACGCGCTTCTTTGCGTCAAGGGAGAGATAGAAGAATGGTCGGGCGACGTCTTCAAGGTTGAGATAGCTGACACGAACAGGCCTGACCTGTGGTCGGCGGAAGGCATCGCAAGGGAGCTGCGCTCCCATCTCCTGCGAAAGCCCTACAAGCCTGTCAAGCCCAGAAAATCAGGGCTCAAAGTCAGGGTTGACCCTTCGCTTGAAAGAATAAGGCCGAGGACTGTGTGCGCAGTGGCGAAAAACGTCAAAGTCACGGAGCAGATGCTCTCCCAGCTCATACAGCTCCAGGAGAAGGTGGCTGAGACCTACGGAAGAAAAAGAAGAGAGGTCGCTATAGGGGTTTACGACTACTCAATCATAAGGGGCCCGATAACATTCACCGCCGCCGACCCCGACAAAACAAGGTTCGTGCCACTTGGAATGTCTCAGGAGCTCACGCTGAGGCAGATACTGGCGAAGCACGAGAAGGGAAGGGAATACGGGCATCTGCTGGAAAAGCACAAAAGGTACCCCCTGTTCGCGGACTCAAAGGGAGAAATCCTGTCAATGCCCCCAATCATAAACTCCGCAAAGACAGGGCAGGTGACAGAGAAAACAAAAGAGCTCTTCATAGAGTGCTCCGGCTTTGACACAGGGGTTCTTCACACAGCGCTCATAATAATATGCGAGGCGTTAAGGGAGAGGGGCGCTGAAATACTCTCAGTGGACGTTGAGTACAGCTACGGAAAAAAAGAGACGCTCACATTCCCGGACTTCACCCCGAAAAAGACCCTTCTGGAGATTGAGTTCCTCAACCATCGACCTACAATGCGGGCACGATGCGGGGCGGTCGTTTGGGAGTGGGCAGCGGTGCTCCGCTGAGCTGAGGCGCGTGGTCAAGGGCGGTAGGACGGCGATCGAAGAGAGCGGAAGAGCACACCGCAGA
>CAYVGP010000162.1:0-2640 GCA_964451135.1 uncultured Methanosarcinales archaeon | reverse complement strand
AATGAGGCATTACAGCTACACTGCTGTCTTTGAGAAAAAAAAGCGGTCCCCAAAGCCTGACGGAGTATGCGCTACTGCCAGAAAGCTTCTAAACCAGCATCCTGTTGGCTTCAACACGCGCTGATAGCGGCGAGAGGTACTCCGGGGAGTCGGCGGATTTTGCTGAGAAGTAGGACTCCGGCTCCTCGCTCTTCAGGTAACCGGCCACTGCCCCCAGCTTGATCATATTTGGATTGCCCCGCTTCCTGAGAACCTCTTTCTCAAGCAGAGCAAGCTCATATGTGGCTGAATCCAGGCCGCGGAATCCGGGGGGATGGTAGCTGACCTCCAAGTCGTCCCCCAGCGCGCATTCCAGTAGCGCAGTGTTGTGGCTCAGGAGCCTGCGATAAAGATGAGATGCCTGCTTGGGCCCGAGCCTTTTCTGCAACGAAAGCACAGGCAGGAGCTGGAAGAAAAGATTGTAGGCGAGGTCCCTGAGAAAAACCTCATCGCGTTGCAGGGGCACTTTCCTGGCCTGCTGCAAGTCAACGCTGTTGGAGTAGGAAAGAATGTCCGAGAGCGTGCCAAATGAAAGTTCTTCAGCAAGCGAGTTCAGGTAGTTCGCGGCGTTGAAGTCCTGCTTTGCAGGCGCAGAGCGAGGGGAAAGCACATTGTCGCCTATCTCCGCAGCAATTGTTTCAAGCGCCCTTTTCCCCCTGAACACAGAGAAGAGCCCAGAAACATCAATGCTTAAAAGAGTCTCAAGGGGTATCTCGCCTTGTTCTTCCATTTTGAGTGCCTCACAGCAAGTATTACCACTGAAAAGAGAGGGCATTATTGGCCTGCTTAAAATGTTTTCGGTCAGAAACCTGCCAATGCAGATAACTATTTATTTTCCGGAGCATTCCGTCCTTGCATGAGAATCCCCCACAAATGCCTTGTGTGCAAGGGAAGGAACTGCGAAAAGCACTGCGGAAAGAAGGACTGCGAGGTGTGCAGGGGCTTCAGGCAGGTCTTTGAAACAAGGAAGCTTGTGGAAAGGGAGTCTGTGAGCGGCTTCTCCCCAACGCCATTCATAGGAAGGCACAACTACCCGAACATAAATGCGGGCATAATGGTGGCAAACGAGGAGGTGTACGAGAAGGACTTCTACGACAACCCCAGGGGGTGGTCAGAGAGGGGCTTCGGCATGGTGGAACTAATAGATATAAGAAGCTCGCTCGTGAACTCAAGGTTCAGGACAAACATCCGCTCCTCAAGGACACAGGAAAAGCTCATGGAGCTCACAAGAGAGATAGGGATGGCCAAGTCAGCAGTGGATGTTGAGGCGGAGTTCGCAAGAAAGCCGAGGTTCTCGCTCAACTTTGACGCCTACACAGCGCCGCACGGCCCCACTGCAAGGCTGAAAAAGGCTGAGATAACGAGCAACCCGAAAACAGACAAGTGGCTTGAGAGGGCCTACGAGGACAAAGACCTGAAGGCCAACGAGGCGGCGAGGATGCTGTACGAGAAGGGAGTGGACGAGAACAGGATAGCAAGGGCAATGAGCGTCGGCGTTCTTGGAAAGACAGCGAACAGGAAGCTCACCCCCACAAGGTGGTCCATCACAGCGACTGACGATGCGCTGTCAAGGGGCATGATAGATAAGATAGCGGGCTTCCCGGAGTCCGACCCGATGCTTTTCTTCAGCGGCTTTCTCGGAAACTACTACCTCATACTGTTTTACCCCGGGGTGTGGAGCTACGAACTCTTTGAGCTTTACGTGCCTGACTCAAGGAAAAGTCTTGTGTACACAACAGACTACGAGAACCACTTCGGAAGAAAAAATTACGCTGACAACACCGCAGGTGGCTACTACACTGTGAGGCTCGCCATAGCAGAGAAGCTTCTCAAGATGAGGAAAAGGGCCTCCTGCCTCGCAGTGCGCTTCATCACGGACGAGTACGCTGCGCCTCTCGGGGTGTGGGTGACAAGGGAGGCTGCGAGGAAAGCGGTGAGCGGCAAGGGGAAGAGCTTCGGGGACGAGAACATCATGACAAGTTACGCAAAGGCGTTTGCCCTGAAAAAGTTCGGCGTCAATATCTGCAGGATAATTGAGAACAGCCTTGTTTTGAGAAACAGGAAAGAGCAGAGCAGGCTCTCAAGCTACTTCTGAGACTCCCTTATTTTGTTCAGTTCTTCCAAGAATCTTCTCAGCGTTTTGACCACGTGCTCTGGCTGGGTCCTGAGGATTCTCGCTGTTTCTGCGAGCGCGTCCCCCTTGAAGCCCTTATTGGAGGAGAGCTCAAATGCCTCGGGAGGAAGCTCCCTTCCTTTCTTCAAGGCCTTCTTGGCCTGCTTCCACTTGAGGAAAAGCTCCTCAGCCCTTGCAGGAACCTGCTCAGGGATGCAGCCCAGGAGCCTTGCCGCCTCATCAAGGATTCCCTTTGCGCTTGACTCGGTCTGCTCAGCAGCAGGCCCTGCTGTGAAGGTTATCCTCACAATGCTGTCAGAAATCTTTGATGCCTTGAGTATGCGTATCTTGCCTGCCTCAGAGGTGTTGTTGAGGTGGGTTCCGCCGCAGGCCTCCACGTCCACGCCGGGTATGTTGACTATTCTCAGCCTCTTTCCGGGCACAGCTCCTCCCTGATATATCCTCATCCCGAATTTCTTCTCAGCCTC
>CAYVGP010000161.1:0-2746 GCA_964451135.1 uncultured Methanosarcinales archaeon | reverse complement strand
TGGGACACAGCGTAGTTGAACTCCTCAACCTCAAGAATGGCTTTCTCAGCGTCAACAACCCTGTAGTAGAGCACGGCATTGACCTTTATGGAAACATTGTCCTTGCTCACGCACTCCTGCGTTGGAACATCAACAGTCTTGACCCTTACGTCCACCTTCTGCCAGCTCTGTACGACAGGTATGACCATGCGAAGCCCCGGCTTCATTAGTCCCACGTATTTTCCCATGGTGAACTTTATGCCGCGCTCGTACTCGTTAACAACCTTAAGGCTGGAGAAAAGGATCAGCACCGCCAGTCCCACCAGCCATGTTAGAAGAGCCATGCAAAAGCAGCACAAACGCAACTTAATAAAGCTTTCGCTTGGCTGGCGTTGCCAACTTAATCGCCAAAAATGCGCGGAGGTAAATCCGGCTTCTGCCTGATAAAGAAAGCGCCTGCCGGCTCCAAGAACACAACTTGGCTTTACCAGTTCAGCTATCCGCGAACAGTCTGGGATGCCCCTGGCTTCGCGTAACAGGCAGAGTCTGTTGCACAAGGCTCCTCGCGCTCATTTAGGGCCGTGTTTTGGCTTTCTTGCTGCTCGCCATCCGGGTTTACAAAGAACTTTCTTGAGGACAGGTATGTCAAGGCAGCCAAGGAGTAAATGTTCAGGAAAAGGTTCTCAGGAGATGGTCTGGTGATGAAGCTGTAATCAGGGTGGGAAACAAGGTAGGCTGCGGAAATAGTGAGAATTTGGGGGAGCCTGTTGAAGACAGGGGTGAAGACTTTGTCAACCAGCAAGTCAATGCTTTCCTTGGGGCTGAATGCCTTGGTGTTGCTGCCTATGGTAATCACCGCGAGAGAAGGGGAAATCCTGTCTGACTAATAAATATTTTCATAAGGGCTGGGCTGCAGAGGATAGATGGCAGGGAAGTTATGTGCGCATTTGAGGGAGAACCATGAGGGCCGGAGAGCCGCGGATTTTCTAGAAAGCTCAATGCCTTAGTGTAAAGCAGAAAGTCAGCGCAATGAGAAAAAGCTTCCGTTAAGCACCTTCCCGTCTATGCTTATTATCGGGTCATAAAAGACCTGGTCAAAGTGCGTATTGGTCCTTATTGAGCCACCGAACCAGTGGTTGCTCCCTATTGCTATGTGCGCTGTGCCAAGGCTCTTCTCGTTTATTATTGTCGGCCCAACAACCCTTGCATTGGGGTTTGTGCCTATGCCCAGCTCGCACACATTCCTCACGTTGTGGGGCCTCTTTGAGAACTGCTCCGCCCATATGAAGGTGTTCTCAAGCTCCCTTGCAACCCCGTTGCCCTCAATTGACTCAACCCTTCCCTTTTTCACGTGAAGCTTCACAGAGTGCTTCAGGAGCAGGCACCTCTGCCTTGTTTTAAGGGAGGCGTCAATGACTATTTTCCCCTCAACGTTTGTGCCCCTGCACGCAACATAGACCTCTCCTGCAGGTATGTTTCCACCTGTTCCCGGCTCCCTGTATATCCCTGTGTTGTTTATTGCCTGCATGCCCTCCACGTCATAGCAGAAGTCTGTGCCCTTTCTTGTCCTCACCCTTACCATTGAGCCATTGTCTATGGCCTTTTTTATTGGCTCCCCTCTCTTCTCCATTTTCTTGTAGTCAACGTTTATTGCCTGGAGCACGTACTTCGTGCCTTGAGTGGAGAATGCCCCAAGGGACGGGGTTGAGACAAAGCGAAACCCTCTCTGGCGGACAAGCTTCCTGAAGCTCTTCCCGAGCTGCTTGAGCGAGCCAAGCTTCCCTGTCAGCGCCATTGCTATGATGTTGTTCTCGCCATGGTCAAGCAGTGCCTCAATCACGTTTTCTCCTGCGCTCTCAGCATGGGAAACCCTCTTCTGCAAGGCAAGGGAAGTCTTTAACCCAAGCTCTCTTCCTGCAAGCAGGTATGCTGCGCCAAGCACAGCAGGAACGCGCCTCTCAGGAGAGCCAAGGTCAGATATCACCAGCAATCTCTCCCTTCTTGCGCCGAGGTTGTGCTTAAGAACATGCCTCATGTACGGCTGAGCCCTCTTAACCCACTTTGCAAGCCCCTTTTCCTGCACCCATTTGAAGAAGAGTCTCTCATCCACAGAACAACACCACGTTTAAGCATATAAGTATAGTAAAATGTATATTATTTGGGGTGGAACTATTTAAATGTTTCGTTTTAGAGGGCTTTTGTGAAATCCTTGTGTTTTGTGCGACATGGTGCAAAGAGGAGGGAATTGCAGCCTGCAGACGGAGAAACATTTATGCAGGGAAGAACCCTGTCTCGACGAGAAAAGAAAAAACAGCGAGGAGACCGCAAACCAAGTACGCCAAAGGATTTCATATTAGACGTTTTAGAGGAGCACTGCAAAGAGAATTTCCGAAAAATAAGAGGGGCAAACCGCTGGTTTTACAAGGTTTAAAAAGAAAACTTTAAATAAACAGAAACAGGTAGCTATAAAAAATGAGGGACGAGAAAGGACAAACTTTTCTTCCCATACCCCTTCAAGTTAAGGTTCCGATAGGTGTTACTTTAGTTTTTTTCGGATTATTTCTTTTAAACAAAAACAACAATTGGGGCATTGTGTCAATCATAATCGGAATAATCCTTATTGTTGGTTAAAATGGATAATAGAGAAATTGAGAAGAACAGACTTGACCTTGCCTATCATCGGAAAAGTCAGCAACTAAATGCCATAATGATTTTTGGAACAACAGGAATAATAACTTTATTGGGTTCATTTGTTTGGTATCCTGAA
>CAYVGP010000160.1:0-2780 GCA_964451135.1 uncultured Methanosarcinales archaeon | reverse complement strand
ACTGGCAAACCAAAGAGACAAATGGGTAAAAGAACTCTTATCCAACAAGGGCATTTTTCAGGTCCGTAAAACGCGCCTCACTGAGAGAATACTTGGGCCTCACATCAAAGAGGACGGAAGCATAGTCGGGGGGATGGGGGTTATTGAAGCAGTTGTTCTTGGCCGCGTGGCAACAGATGAGCAATTCGCATTTTGGGAAGCGCTTAACGACAGCGGGAAAAGTGTGGAGGCAAGGGAGTTTGCCTTTGTCATCACAGGAGCATATGAAAAGTGGAGAAGGGACATAAAGGAAATGCTGGCTCTGCTTATAAGAATTGAGCTTAGAGAAAAAGCGCTGATGGAAGAGAACGAGATTCTTAACGAGGCATTGAGAGAGGCGCGGCACAAGGAGATGAACGTAAAAGACACGATAGACCTGCTTAAGAGGCGCATGCCTTTTGTGGGGAAGCAGCTTGACGAGGTCAGCTACAAAAACGAGGAGGAGCTTCTGGGAGATATTGGCAGAAAGATTCAGGTGGCTGACAGGGAAGAGAACATAATAATAAGCTATCTGGAGAAACTGAGAGAGTATGTGCCCGTGCTTTTCTACCCTGAGTTCAGGGAGATGAAGCTACTGCTGAAAATAAAGGGCGTTCACAAGGACATGAGGAAGAAGGAGGAAAGGTTAAGCAGGGTTGCCTAGCTCTAGCTAAGGCCCCTGTATCTCATGTGTATTCTGGGGTTTTCTTTGGCAAGCTCTATTTGTCTCAAAAAGGGCAGTATGTCAGAAGGGTGGAGGCTCTGCGTTTCCACCCTGAGCTCCAGCTCCACCGGCTCCTCCTGTATGCTGCTGAGGCGTTCCCTGAAGCTCGCGGCAAGCACAAGCGCAAGGTTCTGCGGGTTGTGCATCGGGCTCGGGATGAATTCAAGAAAATTCTTCAGCTCCTCCTTGATTCCTCCTATTGAGACCCAGAGCGAGCCGGGTTCTTTTTTGGTCGGCTTGAGGTATGCAAGAGAAATGTAACTCCTCTCCCCTAATTCAACCTCAAGGTATTCGTTCACCAAGCGGCCCTCCTGGTTAAGGCTGGTGTATGCGCAGTTGCCCAGCCAGAGGTAGTCCCTGAGGTGCTGCTCTGCAAGGTCTTTCAGGGAGATGCTGTAGTCAGGCATTCGCGGGGTTTTGACCGCATCATTTAAAAGCATTTCTGTACTGCCATGCTCAATCATGAAAATGCTTGCCGCAAAGGTCAGGGAGAATGAGGCGGAGAATGCCAAGAAGAAGCTGGCTGAGAAGGGGCTTCTTGACTCCCGCTTTCGCGTGAGAAGGGAGCAGGGCTATGTTCTCATTCCTGTGAAAGAAAGGGAAAAGCTGCCCTGGGAGGTTGTTGAGGCAGAGCTTGAGCCGGCAAGGGAAAAGACGGGCCTGAAAAAGGCTTTGAAAAACAAGATGTCCGGCAGGGAGCTGGCTGCCCTGAAGACTGCCTTTGACACCGTCGGCTCTGTTGCGATACTGGAGATAGACGAGGAGCTTCGGGGCAAGGAAAAGCTGATTGCGGAGACCTTGCTTGGGATAAACCCCTCAATAAAGACAGTGCTCAGGAAGGACGCGAAGCACGAGGGGGTTTTCAGAACCCAGAAGCTGAAGTGGCTTGCAGGGAAAAAAACGAAAAAAGCTGTGCACAGGGAAAACAGCGTTGTGCTCGCTCTTGAGTTGGAGAAGGTGTATTTCTCGCCGAGGCTCAGCAACGAGAGGAAGAGGATTGCGGAGCAGGTGAGGAAGGGGGAGAATGTTTTGGTTATGTTCTCTGGCTGCGGGCCCTACACCTGCGTCATTGCTAAGAACGCAGAAGCAAAAAAGGTTGTGGGGGTTGAGATAAACCCTGTTGCTCATAAGTACGCGGAGATAAACAAGGAGAAAAACAGGCTGCGCAATGTTGAGAATTACCTCGGAGATGCGAGGGAGGTTGTGCCTGCCCTCAAAGAGAGGTTTGACAGGGTTGTCATGCCGCTGCCCGTGGGCGCGGAGTCGTTTCTTGACGTTGCGCTGAAGGCAGCGAAACCCAATGCTGTAATACATTTCTACGACTTTCTTGAGGAAAAGGACATCCCGCAAGCAGCTGTTAAGAAGGTGAGGAAGGCGTGCCCAAAGGCGAAAATTCTGAGGGTTGTCAGGTGCGGGCAGTTCGCCCCGAGGACTTACAGGGTGTGCGTGGATTTCGTTGCGCTGTGAGCACAAACCATGTTACATTTCCACCAATCGTAAATATCTGACAGATTAGGCTCGGAGTTGATTTAGCAACTGGGCAGCATGCATCCCCGTATTTTATCTACTTCGAAGTAGATATGTTGAGAACATTTATAAATAATTGCAAAATTCCAGAAGCGTATGAAAGTCCTAAAATTAGTGAGGAGACTACAAGAGTATGGAAGTGTGTGGAACACGACTTTAGAAGAAATCATTGCAGAGCTCAAAGAGAAAGATAAATCTAAGTTCAGATCCAAGAACATTGAAAGAACAGCATTGGGTCTTTCAGGTTATGGCGCAGTTATTTTTTCGGAATTGTTTAATGAAGGAATTGATAACACCGCTGCGTTGGTGAACTCTTCAATATCGTATCTTTGTGGCATTATTGATGATGAAATAGATAACAAAAGGCTCGGAAAAGGAGAAGCCCTAACACACCTTGACAATTTCGAAAAATACTTAAAAACCGGTGAAGGTTTTGAAGTCCTCCATCCGTTTAGAAATTTTATTATTAAACATTTTCCAGAGGCTCACTGGCCTCGTCTATTAGACAAAC
>CAYVGP010000159.1:0-2798 GCA_964451135.1 uncultured Methanosarcinales archaeon | reverse complement strand
CTCCCAACCCCCGCTTCATTCCAATTACTGTGAGGGAGTTTGTTGCCCTCGGCATGCTCTCTCAAAAGAGATTTCCGAAGATTATCAGGGAAAAGGATTATGCGAGAGTCTCAAAAGCCCTTGATTCTGTGGGCATGTCAGACTTTTCAGGCAACCTGCTGAACGAGCTCTCAGGGGGCCAGAGGCAAAGGGTTTTCATTGCCAGGTCCCTTGCGTCTGACCCAGGCCTACTCATACTTGATGAGCCGACCACAGGCGTTGACATCCACGCCCAGGAGCAGTTCTATTCCCTTCTCCGCTCCCTCAATAAAAAAAAGCGCATAACAATAATGCTTGTGACTCACGACATCGGAGCCATAACCAAGTACGTTAACAAGGTAGGGTGCCTGAGCAAGCGCCTCATATTTGAGGGCTCGCATGACGAATTTTGCAGGAAGCGCGTGCTGGAGGAGTTCTTCAGAAACAGCCATGTCCTGCTTCACGAGCACTCTGCCGGCACTCATAAGGCTCATAACAAGGCAGGGGGAAAAGAGCCATGACGTCATATCTCCATTACGCATTCGTTCAGCAGGCATTTGTCACAGCCCTTGCAGTGACCTTCGTGTGTTCTGTTCTCGGGGTTTTTCTTGTGCTTAAGAACAGGTCCCTGCTGGGCGTGGGCATAGCTCACGTTACGTTTGCAGGGGCTTCGCTTAGTTTTATAACTCCCCTGTCGCCATTTTTCGGCGCTCTCATCTCTGCGCTTCTCGGGGCTTTTTTCATAGAGAGGATAGAGCAGAAGTCAGGGCTTGATGCTGATGCAGCCATCGGCATTGTAAGCGCTTCTGCCCTGGGGGCAGGGGTCCTGATTGCGAGCCTTGCAAGCGGTTTCAGGACATCTGTGATGAGCTACCTCTTTGGGAGCATTCTCTCTGTGAGCAGAGCAGAGATGTTCTCGTCCCTTGTATTCGCTGTCTTAATCGCTGTTTTGGTCTTTCTCTTTTACCAGGAGCTTGTTTTTGTAACAGTTGACGAGGAATCTGCGATCACAGCAGGCATCAACCCCTTCTTTCTCAACAACCTCGTCACAGTGCTCACAGCTGTGACAGTGGTTCTTGCAATGAAGGTTGTGGGAATCCTCCTTGTCTCAGCCCTCCTCATAATCCCTGCCTCAACATCTCTCTTGGTTGCAAAAAAATTCTCATCCGCAGTCTTCCTTTCAATAGTTTTCGGTCTTGCCGGCTCGTTCCTCGGCCTCTTTGCCTCATTGGTGTTTGACGTTTCTGCAGCAGGCTCCATGGTGGTTGCTTCTCTTGCCCTGTTCCTGGCAGTGGGGTTTTTGAAGAGGGTTGCACGTTCTTTCTCTCTGAAACGCAGAATGAAAAAAGAGCGCAGTCTGGGCTGAGAGTGAACTCCAGCGACATATGTCATGGCACTGCACAAAAACAACAAAGCAGAAAGATTTAAATAGTCTGTTTTCAGTGTCTGGATTGGGATGAACAAGAAGTTCGCGGAGATTAAGAGGCACTACGACGACTTTCACCGCTTCCTGCTGAAAAGGGGGGTGCTTCCTGTCAGGGACACAGGAGTGGGGTACTGGGGTGTTTCCCCCCTTGACGACATCTACCACCTCTTTTGCTCAATAAGGCTGGAAAACTACAAGAGGTTCATTGACCTCGGCTCAGGAGACGGCAGGGTCGTGCTTGTGGCATCATTGTTCACGAATGCTGAGGGTGTTGAGGCAGATGCTTGGCTTCACAGCGTCTCCACCCACATGAAGCAGCGCCTTTCCCACATACCTGAAACAAGAAAGGCTGTTTTCCACCAAAAGGACTTCTTCCAGCACGACATCTCAGCATATGACGCTGTCTTTCACCACCCTGACAAGCCCATGTACCGCGGTGTTGAGTCAAAGCTGCTCAAGGAGCTAAACGGCACCCTTATCCTCTACGGCCACCACTTCCATCCTTCTTCTCTCAAGAAAGAAGAAAGCATTCAGGTGGGAGATGCAGTTGCGACACTTTACAAGAGACCTCCTAATGCCCGGATACAGGATAAAGAGTCGCTGGGCAGATTGTTTTGATTCTTGAGTCTATTCCTCTTGCTTTTTTCCGGAGTTCCGGCTGACACCTGACTTAGGAGAATACAAAATGCATCACCGGGCTATGTCACGCAAAGTGCAGCAAAGCGCCCCTCATCTCATATCCCATGACGCAAATTTTTGTCTTTGCCTTGGCTTCTATCCAGCACCCCTTTGAGAGCCTTTTGTGCAACTCGCTGCCATTTTGCCCAACAACTCTGTTGTAATGCACCCTTCCTTCTGATGTAAAGGTGTCTTTGAGAAAGAATGAATTGCCGGCTGAATAAACAGCAAAGCCCTTCAGCAGCTCCTTGGCTCTTTTCAGGTAATCGGGAAATATCTCTTCAAGGAGCTTTGCGTTTTTTTCAGCAGTTCTTATTGATTCTCTGCACCTGAAGCTGCACGGGCAGTGGCTCAGCATGCTTATGTCAAGCGGGCGGGCAAGGGTGTTGAGGAGCCAGGGGAGCCTGCTTAGCTCTCTTGTGTTTTCTATCGCAGGAGCAATGTAATCGTTGTTTTTTGCTGTTTCTCTTTCCCTGTTCTTTTTAAAAAACCTTGTGCAGCAGGAGGGGTATCCCAAAATCCTGCCCAGCTCTTCATCGTTCCCCTCTTCCTCCCAGTGCTTTGCCTTTTCTGCTGTCTCTTTGTCAGGGGCGAGGTATAGGAGAACATGGCTTCCCTTGGTCAGAGACAGTGGCATCTTTACCGCTAAATGTCTATCGACGACTTCCCGGGGGTG
>CAYVGP010000158.1:0-2808 GCA_964451135.1 uncultured Methanosarcinales archaeon | reverse complement strand
CCTTAAGTCCTGCGCGTTTTCCAGGCTTCGCTACCCTCGCTCGCAAAGCTGTTGAAGGGGCAGTGGTTTAAATTCTTTGCCCTTGAACAACAAGTCAAGTCAAGATAGAGTTTGTTAGTGCTAGTTGGGGTTCTCTGTGAGTGTGAAGATCATACGCATTCGTTCGTAAATAGTTCCCCTGGGCCTTTCCCAGAAGCCCTGTGGCAATGTGGATTCATCAATATATTGCCCGACTTCCCTTACAGAAGGAACTGCCCTGTTGAAAAAAGAGCCCTCTTTTCTCCCGTACAACTCAAGAATCTCGTCAGAGTAGTTTCTGAGAAGGTAAAGGTAGTCAAACATAAGAGGGGCCTTGTCAAGCTTTATCCCTGTTTCGTCCTCATCAAAAAGCGTGTGCAAGACATCTGCGTAGTGAAAGGCTCGTTCCTTTATCTCCTCCCCTATCCTCTGGCCAAGATTCCTGATCTCAAATATGGCAGAACGAATAGCATCATAAGTATAATGAGGCACGTTTTGGCTGTTTCTGATAAGTGGGGCCATGTATTGTTGCAGGGATTTTTTGTGCTCCTCTCTCTCGGCAATCTCCTCAAGCGTCACTATGTCTGACTCATGGTAGAGTTCCCTCATTGGAGGAACAAGCTGGGCCTTCGCCCATGGTGAGAGCTGCAAATCCCTGTAGTCAGAGAACACTGAAACAATGGAAAAGAGGAATTCGTCCATTCCAACATACGCCGAAATGCTGTCAAAAGAGGCTAGCTTTGTTGTAAGTATCCTGTCTATCGTAAAGTTCTGATAAGAGAGGTTGTTGTCAAATTGGGGGATTGGAAGCTTTGCCATTGTTCTCACTCTTTATGTGTTCTCGGAATTGTGAGAATTGTTATAGTTTTGTTCGTTCCATACCCGATTCCAATTGCGCTGGCAGTGTAAGAGGAGGAAGGTTCAGGCAGTCCGAATATGCTCCCTTCCTTCGTGCCGTAATCCAGAAGCTTGGAATAGGACTCATTGAACATTCTTCTCATAATCTCGTAATGTATTGTGGGGTCTATTTGCTCGCGAAGGGTTAACACTGTCCGTATTATTAAAAACAAACTCGTTTTCACGATATCATCAGCGACCCTGCGGCCAAGTTCATACACCTCGTCCAAGTATGTGTGAACTACTCGGGGCTTTCCTTGAAGCCAATCCATATCCCCCTCACTTATATCTGAGTCGGCAATATGGGATGAAACATCACTCGTGAGGTCAGAGAGATGCGTGCTTTCCCAATGCTCCCTGGGCGCTCTTCTGTAAAGATTGTTTATTACTGTGCTTCTTCCGCTTAGAAACCTTGACCTTATGTTCTTGAGGAAGCCTGGTTCTTGTGCATGCTTGTAGGCGTTTTCTCCGAGTATTTTTAACGCCAGTTCGTCTAAGTGGGTGTTCTGCTCCCTCCATTGTTCTGACTTTGCGTTGAGAAGCCCCATGCAATTCGCTACTTCGCAGTGGTTTTTATTTCTTTTGCTTTTTCTGTTACGGAAACGCAACTATCACTAACGCCCCGAGCACCACAATAACCGAGCCCGCAAACCTCGCAGGGCCATGCTCCCCCCTGAAGATAAGCCAGCCTGAAAGCGCTCCCAGCACAATGCTCAGCCTCTTCAGGGATATAACGTACACAGCCAAGGAAAGTGTCATTGACTCCATCTGGAGCCAGGCGAATGCCACCGCAAACATGCCTATTAGAGCAAGGTCAAGGGCGCTTTTCCTTGCCTTTGAAAACTCCTGAGGCTTCTTCAAAAAAACAAGGGCTCCGAGGCCGAGGGAAACAAGGATGCCGAAGCACGCCAAGTAGAACTCTACACTAGAAGCAAGGACAGCGGCCTTATTCAGAGGTGCCGTGATGCTGAACAGCACAGCCACAACCAACATCTTTCTTGCACCAGGGCTTTTTGCGAGCTGGCGAAAAGGCTCAAGAAGGCCTCTTCTTGCGTCCCTTATGTTCAGGAGATACAGCCCGACGGAAACAAGAAGCACGCCCCCGAAGCCCCAAGGCGAGGGGCTCTCCTGGATAAGGAGGGCTGACGTGGCAAGCATGAGGGCAGGCGTCACTCCAAGCAATGGCAGGGAGAGGTTCAGCCCGCCCTCCTTTATTGCGGATGCGTAGAGCAGGGATGTGAGAATGTTGATTAACCCAGTAATCACGAGGGCAGTGACAAAGCCCTTCTTGATTTCAGGAATGCCCGAGAAAAGCATGACAAGTGTGAAGAATGCCCCGAGAATCGCCCATGAAAAGAACATCACAGTTGCATGGTCAAGGGCACGCAGTGCCCTCTTGATGAAAATGTCCCACAGGGACTTGAAAAAGGCAGTCCCTAACCCCATCAAAAGCCAGCCCATCCTGCGGGAAGGAATCTTTTGGTTTTTATCTTTTATTGATTTCCGGGCTTTAGCGCGGGAACGGGAAAGGGCTATGTTTTGGGAGAGGATTTCCGCCAGCAAGGGCGCCACGCCGGGTTCCTGCACGGTTGCATTAAACAACACCCTGCAGAAAAGCCGGAAAACGAAGGAAAAACGCATTTCAAAGCAAAAGTTTTATTAAATGCAAACCCTGCTTTTGCTTTGGTGAGCGCTTGCTGAGGAATTTGATAAGCTACATCAAGGGAAACAATCCTTACCAGGGAGGTGGCAGGATAATAAAGTACGCAAGGCAAGAGGATTTGCCAGATTACAGGGTTTTCCTTAAGCCAAAGTCCACATTTGACTGGCTGAGAGCAGAAGTCATACTTCTTTACCAAGATGAGAGCGGAGTACATTACTTTGAGGGACAAG
>CAYVGP010000157.1:0-2812 GCA_964451135.1 uncultured Methanosarcinales archaeon | reverse complement strand
CCCGGGGTTCTTTCTTTTCTGGGGAAGAACTCTTACGCCCTGAAACCTTGAAAAAGGGACCTTGGAAAACAAGTCTTCGCCTTTCTTCTGGCTCATGGTTTCATCCTTGCCATTGTTCTGGGGAAGGGTATGGCATCCTTTATGTTGTCAAGACCGCATATCCACGCTATGACTCTCTCAACCCCGAGGCCGTAGCCCGAGTGGGGGACAGAGCCGTACCTTCTAAGGTCAAGGTACCATTCGTAGTTCTCAATCTTCTCTCCTTGCTTTTCAAGGGCCTTTTTGAGCTCCTCTATGTCTGTGTCCCTCTCAGACCCACCGATTATTTCGCCGTATTTCTCCGGCGCGAGCATGTCAAAGCAGAGAGCTGTCTCGGGGTTTTCAGGGTCCCTGGGCTTGTAGAAGGCCATTATTTCCTTGGGGTAGTTGGTCACTATGACAGGGGTGTCAAAGTGCTTCATGAGCTCTTCCTCCTCTATGGTCCTGAGGTCCTTGCCCCACTTTATCTCCATGCCTGCCTTTTCTTTCAGCATCTTCAGGGCCTCGGAGTATGTTATCACGGGAAAGGCCTTTTCAAGTGTCGGCTCAAGCCTCTTCAGGTCCCTGCCGAGAAGCTCAAGCTCTGCCCTGTTCTCCTCAATGACCTTCTTCACAATGAACTTCACCTCTTCCTCCGCTATCTTTATTATGTCCTTGAGGCGGAGCCATGCTGCCTCCATCTCAGCCATCCAGAACTCCGCCAAATGCCTTGAGGTCTTGGACTTCTCGGCCCTGAATGTCGGGGCAACATCATAGATTTTCTCAAGGGCAAACACAGCCGCCTCTGCGTAGAGCTGCCAGCTCTGGGTGAGGTACATCTTTTTGCCGAAGTAGTTGACAGTGAAAAGGGTGGCTCCTCCCTCGCACGCATTGGGGGTGAATATGGGGGGCGTGAACTCGTAATAGCCCCTTTTCCTGAAGAACTCGTGTATTGCTCCTGTGACTGTGTGCCTTACCTTCATTATTGCTGCCAGCCTTCTTGAGCGCAGCCAGAGGTGGCGGTTGTCAAGGAGAAACTCCGGGCTCTGGTCCTTTGTTATTGGGAAGCTGTCGCTGGGCCCGATTACTTTCAGCTCCTTGACGTGTATCTCGTAGCCGGTGGGAGCCCTCTCGTCTTTTTTTATCTCCCCCTTTATCTCAACGCTCGCCTCTATCTGGAGCTTTTTAGCGTCTTCAAAGGAGGGGTTGGTGCTGTCCACAACGCACTGGATTATGTTGGTTGCGTCCCTGACAACGAGAAAGCGGACCTTGTTGGAGCCCCTCTCCCTGTACACCCAGCCGCGGACTGCCACCTCGCCCGAGCCCTTCGCCATCGCGTCCTGAACACTCATGAACTCCATCCTGAAAGCGAGAAAACTTATTCGCTATAAATAGGTTTCTTTCAGAAGGTCTTTTCAGAAAACATTGAGGCGCCGGGAGCGCAGGCAGGGGCGCGGAGAGAATATTCAGCAACGCTTGGAAACAAAGGCGTGGAATAAGCAGGCTTTCATTGACGCTTTCCCTGCTCCCCGTGAAGCGCAGCCACAGGCGCGGGAAAAGAATGCTACGCCCTCTTTTTCTTCTCAATGTCAAGCCTTATGTGGAGCTCCTTGAGCTGCTCGTCGCTGACAGGGCTTGGAGCGCCGTCCATCAGGCTCTGGCACGCCTTGTTCTTCGGGAAAGCTATCACTTCCCTTATGTTGTCTGTTCCTGCCAGCATTGCAACGAGCCTGTCAAAACCGAATGCGATGCCGCCGTGGGGAGGGGCCCCGTAGCTGAACGCCTCAAGAAGGAAGCCGAACTTCTCCTTCTGCTCCTTCTCCCCTATTCCGAGGAGCTTAAAGACCTTTTTCTGGAGCTCCCTGTTGTGAATCCTTATTGAGCCCCCGCCAAGCTCAACCCCGTTGTATGTCAGGTCGTAGGCGTTGGCCCTCACTGCTCCCGGGTCCTTCTCAATGAGGGGGATGTCCTCTTCCTTGGGGCTCGTGAAGGGGTGGTGCATTGCGACAAACCTGTTTTCTTCCTCGCTCCACTCCACAAGCGGAAAGTCCACTATCCAGACAAAAGAGTCCTTTTTCTCATCTATGAGTTCCAGTTTTTTGCCGAGTCTCAGCCTCACCTGCCCCAGCGCAGTCTGCGCCACTTTCTCGTCAAGGTCTGCCACGAACAGGAGCAGGTCCCCCTTCTTCGCCCCTGCAATCCCTATAATTTCTTCCTGCACATCGCCTGAGAAATACTTCACGATTGAGCTTTCCAGTTTTTTATCAGCAGAAACCTTTGCCCACGCAAGGCCCTTTGCCTTGTAGGTTGAGGCAACATCCTGAAGCTCTTCTATTTCCTTTCTGGAGAAGGAGGCGCAGCCCTCTGCGTTCAGGCAGTAGACGCGGCCGCCCTGCTCAATAACTCCCTTGAAAACCTGAAACGAGGACTTCTCCACTGCGCTTGAAACGTCTGCCAGCTCAAGGCCGAAGCGCATGTCTGGCTTGTCAGAGCCGAACCTTGACATTGCCTCGCTGTAGCTCAAGCGGGGAAACGGCGTTTTCAGGGCAACGCCCTTTATTTCCCTCCACACGTACTTGATAAGCCCCTCGTTGATTGATAGCACGTCTTCCTGCTCAACAAAGCTCATCTCTATGTCTATCTGCGTGAACTCAGGCTGCCTGTCAGCCCTTAAGTCCTCGTCCCTGAAGCACTTGGCAATCTGGAAGTACCTGTCAAACCCCGAAACCATGAGCAGCTGCTTGAAGAGCTGGGGGCTCTGGGGAAGTGCGAAGAACTTGCCGGGATGCACCCT
>CAYVGP010000156.1:0-2813 GCA_964451135.1 uncultured Methanosarcinales archaeon | reverse complement strand
TACGAGGATGTGGAAGTTAAGACGAGAAAGACCGAGGAGGAGCTGAAAAAGGAGAAATGAGAGCCAAAAAAATGGTTTGGGCTGCTGCATTCATGTTAGTAGTAGTTCAGGCAGTAGTGGCGATGAGTTCCCAGCTGCTCTACCTGGACTCATCTTCCATATGCAGCCCGGGCCCTGAGAACGCAACAGTGCTAGCCCTTGGAATAAAGAACAACGAGTCCTTTGCTGTGATAAACCTCTCTGTGTCCCTTGCCTCAAACAGCTCCCTCGCCATCATTCCTCAGGAGCCATATGTTTTTTCCCTTGTCCAGCCGAACGAGTCCCTGCCCTACCCTCCAGAGTGGACCGCCCTGTGCAGGAACTCGTCCCCCGGCACCCACGCCCTGACAGTGTCCTACTCTTATGTGTCCAATAACACGCTCAACCGCACTTCGCAGAACGACTCGCACACTGCTCTCCTTGAAGTCAACACCCTCTCGCCTGAAATCATTTCCTTCACTCCTTCAGGCTTCATCAACAGCTCCCCTGTTGTGCTTGAGCTGAACACCTCTGCGGACGCAAGGTGCAGGTACCACACCTACGACGTGCCCTACAACCTCATGCTCTTTGACATGGAGGGAAACAGCACAAGGCACACAGCAGCCCTCATCCTTTCAGAGGGATCCTACACCTATTACGCAAGGTGCATATCCCCCCAGGGAACACCAAACGAGAGAAGCGCTTCAATAAGCTTCACGGTGGACAGGACAAAGCCCGTTATTACATCAATATCTCCCTCCGGGCTGGTCACAAAGAGAAGCGTGCTTCTGAACGTGACCACGAACGAGGACTCTGAGTGCAGGTACAGCCCCACTGCGCTGTTCTTTGGTGGCATGGAGGGGGCTCTTGAGGGCTCCGGCAAATCCCACACGCTCCAGAAGGACCTTGGCGAGGGTTCCTACAGATACATGGTTGCGTGCAGGGACAGGGCGGGCAACATTGCCTCGGGACTTATGGGCTTCAGGGTTTCCCTCCCCCCTGTTGCCACAATCCGCCTCTCTCCCCGCTCCCCCCTGAAGCCCGGCCTTGTTGAGATCACGCTGCAGACAGACAAGCCCCTCAAGCCCTACCCATCCCTTTACTACTCCTTTGACGACGAGCCGAACACCCGGCATTACGTAAGCCTGGAGGGCTCTTCATCATCTTGGAAGGGCTACATGCTTCTCCCCAAGGATGGCAGGAGGAGGGTGGGGGCGTTCTCCTTCTCAGGGCTCTCTCCTGATAACGTGCCCGCCTCACTGATAAGCTCGGGGAGAATATTCATTGTGGACAGCGACCCCCCCGAGGCGCCCCAGGGCCTCAAAATAACTTCCTTCAACTCCTCCCTCAACCTCTCATGGTACTCAAGGGAGGAGGACGTTGCATACTTCAACATCTACCGCTCCGAGTCCTCTCCTGTCTCGTATGCGGACTACTATGCGAGCGCATCAAAGGGCGAATTCTCGGATGCTAATATTGAGAACGGCAGGGCATATTACTACAGGGTAAGCGCTGTTGACGACGCAGGCAACGAGGGCCCGCTTTCGCAGGAGGCAAGCTACGCAACCCCTGAGTTCAGGGAGGAGTCCCCAAAGGTGTTTGTGCCGAGAGAGAACAAGACAATCAAGGTTCCGTCCTCTGCACTACTGAGCATTGAGAGCCTTGTTTCTGAGTTCCAGAGCCTCCTGCTTGACTTGGACTCTGCAGAGGAGTCCTGGTACCAGCTCAGGTCGGAGGTGCAGGGATACGGGAGCATGCTGGGGCTTTTTGAGGAGATAAACAGCTCAAAGCAGACTGCTGCTGAATCATTGGAGGCGCTGAGGGAGCTTAGGTTCTCGGAACTTTCCAAGCCACAGCTTGACTCAGAGCTGAAGAAGTACGAGCTTGTCAGGAAGAAAATCCATCTCACCACGCCGAAGTCAGTAAGGGTGGTGCGGAAGAGCGAGCTGGAGGAGGCCCCCTCAAGGCCCCTTGCTGAGAAGGCTCTACTGGCTGCCTCCAAGAGTCTCGGCATTGTTGTAGCTGACCCCTCCCTCTTTGTTGGGAGGCTCATGGGGCTTCAGAGGTCCTTGCACATAAACAAGACTGTTGCTGAGCTTGAGATAACCTTCCTCAGCGGCAAAAAGCAAACAGCTGTGGTGGTCAAGAAGCAGCTGTCGCTCCCGCCCGACATTGGCAACCTGACTCTTGCAGAGGTCTTTCCTGTGGCTTCAGGCGAGGGCTTTTCTGTTGTGCTTGGGGGCACTGAGCGCGAAGTGAATGAGGACGCGCCTTACGTTGATGTGCCCGTCTCGGACTCATTTTCCTACTACTCTCTTGACCTTGGCTATGACAGGGCGAAGGAGGCGAGAACCTTTGCTGTTCCTTCCTCGCTTCTTCAGTCAGCGAAATCAGGGGAAGAACCGGCATCAGGGGAAACCAAGGAAAGCGGCCCCACAGGATTCGTTGTTTCCCCTCCCATTGCATCCTCTGCCGGAGCCCTGAACTACGTTTTTTTGGGGCTGGGCGTTCTTGTCCTTTTGTTCCTTGCAGCGTACTACCTCTACCTTCTTTCCCAGAAGAAAAAATTGGGGGATGCTGAGGACGTGCTTGAGAGGGAGCTTGAGAAGCTGCACGAGCTCAGTGCAGGGGCTCTCGCCCAGGCAGTTCCAAGGGAAAGGGGGGCATTCGCAATGCAAGGCGCAGCAACCATTGCTCGGAAGGGGGCTGATTCCGCCACAGGGGTTGATGAAAAGGCTGCTTCCAAGCCCGGAGTTTCTTCCCCTGACACTGATTTCGCAGAGGTGGACTCCCTC
>CAYVGP010000155.1:0-2866 GCA_964451135.1 uncultured Methanosarcinales archaeon | reverse complement strand
ATACTAATTCAAGAATCGTTGAGACTTCCGGATTTTTAGGCGGAGCCATAAAAGAGATTCTCCAACTATTGCTGTTGCGGATTTTTCCTTATTTTAAACCCTTGGCGCCTTTCATGGCAAGCTTTTTATAATCTGGATGGTGCATTCCCGGCATGAACAAGAGGGCGATAAAAAAAGCCAAGGAAGAGGCGCTGAAGCTGGTCGTGCCGAAAGATTCAGAGATAGTTGAGAAAGCAGAGGCGATGATCAGGCGCATAAACAAGGAAATTAAGAGGCTCGGCCTCAAGGCAAGATGCGTGCCCGGTGGCTCTGTTGCAAAGGGCACCTGGCTTCCAAACGGCTTTGACGTGGACCTCTTCGTTGCCTTTGACCCGTCCTACAGGGGAAAGGACATCTCGGAATTGCTCGGGAAGGCGCTTGAGAGGTTCAGGCCTGCTCTTGTTCACGGCAGCAGAGACTACTTCCAGATTGTGAGGCAGGGAGTCACCTTTGAGGTTGTTCCTGTGCTTGATGTTTCCTCGCCCAAGCAGGCTGTCAATGTGACTGACATGAGCCCCTTCCATGTTAAGTGGGTGAAGGGATTTATATCTGCCAGGCCCGGGCTCGCCAACGAGATAAGGCTTGCAAAGCAGTTCTGCAAGGCCCAAGGGGTGTACGGGGCAGAGAGCTACATTGGAGGATTCTCAGGGCACGTTATTGACATACTCGTCATTTATTACAGCTCGTTTGAGAAGCTTGTTGAGAATGCCTCCAAATGGGGGAAGAAGGAGGTCATAGACTTCTACAATCATTACAGGGGAAAAGCCCTTGAGGTGATGAACCCCTCAAAGACAGAGGGGCCCCTTGTTGTTGTGGACCCGATACTGCCTGAGAGGAATGCCGCGGCTGCTGTGACTATGGAAAAATACGAGCAGTTCAAGAAATCATGCCGGAGGTTCCTTGAAAGCCCTTCAGTTGATTTCTTCGTCATTAAGCCCTTCTTGCCGGAAAGTATCAGGTCGCAGTTTCCTGGAAAAAGGGTTGTTGTGGTTGAGGCAGAGCCACTTGACGGCAAGAAGGACGTTGTCGGCGGTAAGCTCAGGAAGGCCTTCTCTTTTCTTGAGACAAGGATTAGGGAGTACGGCTTCAGCGTAATTGAGTCAGGTTGGCACTGGCCCGGCGCAGGCAAGGCCTACTTTTACTTCGTGTTCCCTGACAGGGCCATTTCCGAGAGGTTTCTTTTCGCAGGCCCGCCTGTAAATGAAAAGGAGCATGCGGATGCCTTCAGGAAAAAGCATTCCAGGGCGTTTGAGAAGCAGGGAAGGCTTTACGCGTGGAAGAGGAGACGGGTTGTTCTGCCTGAGGAGTACGTCTCAAGGCTCCTGAAGTCAATCTACTTTGCGGAGAGGGTAAAGAGAGCAGCTGTTGTGCGGGGTTTCCTTTCTTCCTAACTTTGGATGCGCAGGTTTTTTCAGCGAAAGCAAGCGTGGAAGAAAATTATCTGAGAATCCTTGGCAGGATTCCCCTGTTTCTTTTCATGGCGTCTGCGTACATCCTGAACACCTCTTCTGCTGCCGGGAAAACCATTGCAGGGTCAATGCTGCCTCGCTTTTTTATCTCGTCTTCAGCCTGTGTGAGGTTTCTTGCTGTGTTGAGTTTCAGCAGGTTAAGGACGTGGTGCATGTCTGTGAGGTAGTTCTTGATCAGCTCTTCGTTTTCTGTTTTGAGCGCCTCCTCGTATGAGGGTATCATGCCGAGTATCAGCTGCGCGTACTGGTCAGGGCTGAGAACCCCGGAGTCCTGCATCGCTTTGTCCAGGTAGGTGTACATCTCTCCGGGAAGCGGGTAAAAGGGGTGTTTTTCTCTCAGCTCTTCAAGTGCGGGTTTCCTGTCCTCATACATTCTTCTTGTTTCCTCAAGCATCTTGTTGATGTCCGGCCTGCCCGGAGAAGTGAGCTTGTTTGCTTCGCTGAGAATCGCTTCCAGCCCTTGGCTGCTTTTGTTTATTCTGAAAATGTCTGTGCTTCCCCCTTCTTCTATGTCCCTGATTATCTTGTCCTTGTTGTTGATTATTTCCCAGAGGTACACGGCAAGGACCTGGGTTCCCATGTTGCTCAGAACCTTCTTTCCCTCCGGAGTGTTGTATTTCTCTGCTGAGCGGTGTATTTTGGGCCCTGCGTTAACCTCTTGTATGCGGTGGCTGTTGAAGAGCGCTGTGAGGAACTGGGAGATGTCAATGCCGTAATTGCTCATCGCTTCCCTGATGTACTCGTTATTTGTGTTCTCAAACTTTTCAAGGTATTCCTTGGCGAGCCTTCCCGAGTACGCGTAGTCTCCTATTATCGCCCCCTTAACTGCCTTGTTGCCTGCTATTCCGACAAGCATTGGGTAAACAACAGAGTGGGTGAACACGCCGTCAAAGTAGTGCCTGATTGAGAAAGGGAGAGTGAAGTCAGCCTCTTTTTTGTAAACCGGCTCAATCAGTTCCTTCACCATTTTTTCAGGCACATTGAGAAGGTCTGTGTCAAGATTAAGGTAACTTATGTCTTCAGGGTTCTTCCCTAGCTCCTCAGCAACTCTTGCGGATTCCCATGCCGAGAGCAGGTTGCCTCCCTTTCCGTTGTTCTTCCTGCCAGGGAGCTTGTCGTTGTCAATGAAAACAACCCTGACGTTGCCGTGCCCTTCCTTCTGGAGGTTGTAGGCGATTTCAGGGGTTCTGTCTGCGGACCTTGCCTGGCTTATGACTATGAGGGCGTACCCAGAGTTTGTTCCGAGGTACCTGTGCAGGTGCGCGGCTGTTGAGGTCACGACGTTTTCAAGATCCAGCTCTTCGTTGTAGGCAGGGGCGACTGCCACTATTTCCGGAGCGCCCCCCTGCTCTTCATAG
>CAYVGP010000154.1:0-2867 GCA_964451135.1 uncultured Methanosarcinales archaeon | reverse complement strand
AGCAAAACAAAACCGGATTTTAAAGGTGGTGACATATGTCATGATACTACACATGCTTCGCCAAAACAAAACAAATATAAACGCATTTTTCTGTTGATGCTTCAATGGCAAAGAGAGTGCTGACTGACACGCCCATAAGCGAGATAACCCTGCGGAGATACGAGAAGCCCTACAAGCTTTCTCCAAGGGAGCTTTCCAAAAAGGCCTGCCTCAGCCTCGGACTGCTCCAGCCCGGGGACTCCCGCGACATCATAGCTGACATACTCCTTGTTCTGCTTGAGCACAGAAAAAATCCCCTGAACGCAGAGGAAATAAGAAGACTGGTGGAGGAGGAAAGGAAAAGGGAGGGCTTGTCCCTCACAGGCACTGCTTCTTCCAACATAAGACGGCAGCTTCGCCGCCTGCGAGAGCTCTTCCTTGTTGAGAAGAAGCTGAACAGGTACTCCATTGCAGAGGGGGAAACCCTGAAAACCCTTTTTGAGGAGAAGATTGAAAGGTTCCTTCTGCCCTCAATAACAGAAAGGGTGAGGCTTTATCTTGATGCCCTTGACTCTTCTGTGGGGCCGGTCACGGAGAAGAACAAATCCTGAAAGAGCCCTTCTTGCCGAGAAGCTTCTTCAGTCTCAGAATCTTGGGCCTTCTGCACTCTTTCTTTGTTCCGCTCCTGAGGGAGTAGGTCTCCTTTCCCTGATACACGCATTCCACCTCGCTTAAGTCGCATAGGTCCAGGTCAAGCCCTGACATGAACATGCACCTTTCGCTGTCCTTGAGAGAAGAAACGTATTTTCTCAGAGACTCCTTGTCTTTCGGGATCATTCTCCCCCTCGTTGTTGTAAGCAGATGGCTAAGTTTAAAAATGTTGCCAAAAACCCTCTTCATTATGCTCTACAAAAAGGGAGACATTTACGAGCCGGGAGACGACTCCTATCTCTTGGCAGAGCAGGTCGCAAAGCACGCCGCTGGCGCATGCCTTGACATTGGGACAGGCACAGGGATACAGGCAATTGCGGCCTCAAAGAGGTGCAGGGTTGTCATTGCAGCTGACATAAATCCTGAAGCAGTAAAATACGCGGAAAAAACAGCGAAAAAAGGAAACATACATTTCTTTGTTTCAGACATGTTCAGCGGCGTAAATGACAGGAGGGAAGAGATTCAAAGGCTCATAGGCAAAGAAACCCTGAAATTCGACACAATTGTCTTTAACCCCCCATACCTCCCTGATGAGCCCCTCGCTCGGGACGTTGCCCTCGACGGCGGACGCAAGGGTTACGAGCTTCTTGAGAGGTTCCTGAGAGAAGTCGGGGAATATCTCGAGGAGAACGGCAAAGTTCTTTTCGTGTTCTCATCCCTCACAAACGAGGCTGATGTTAACAGGGTTCTTGAGGAGCAGGGCTTTGAGTGGAAGCTCTTGGCAACAAAAAGAATTTTCTTTGAGGAGCTCTACGTTTGCCTTGCAACCAAAAAGAAAAACAAGTAAAATGATTCCCCCAAAGGAACTGCGCTTCTACGACCGAGGAAAAAGGGGCGAGGTTTTCATTGCTTTCTGCAAAAACAAAAAGCTGGCAGTGAAAGTAAAGAGGGCCTCAAGCAAGGCAGACACCCTGCAGAACGAGGCATACTGGCTCAAGAGGCTCAACAAACACGGGATAGGGCCGAGATTTTTCTTTTTTGACGGAAAAGCCCTTGCAACAGAGTTCGTTGAGGGGGAAACCCTTGAGCACTATGCGAGGACAAGAACAAGGAAAGAGGTCAAGGCGCTTGTTGCCGAGTTGCTGCGGCAGGCAAGAACCCTTGACGTGATTGGGGTGAACAAGCATGAGATGCACAGGCCTGTCAAGCACGTTATTGTGAGGCAAGGAAAACCTGTTCTCATTGATTTTGAGAGGTGCAGGTTTTCCAGAAAGCCGAAAAACGTAACGCAGCTCTGCCAGTTCCTCACAAGCAGGGCATTTTCAGGGATTCTTGGCTCAAGGGGAATAGCTCTGGACAGGAAACTTTTCCTGAGCCTTGCAAGGAAATACAAGAAAAGCCCTGGCGAAGAGGAATTTTCAGCAATACTGGGGCTTCTCAGCTCGGCATGAGCCTTTGGGAGGGAGTTAGAACCTTATTCTTATCTTCCCCAGCTTTATGCCCTCTCTCAGTTTTTCTCTCAGCGAGGGTTTTTGCTCTTCCTCATAACTCCCGTAGCTCATGTCAAGGTACTTGTTCATTGCTGCTGCTGACTGCACTCCCCTCAGCCCTATAAGGTGGGGGTAGCCAGGACCCTTTATTATGAAGGTCGGAACAGACATAACCCCGAACTTCTGCGCCTGCTTCCTTCCCTCAGGAGTTGCAGTGGAGAGCTCCTTCAGCACGAAGTCGTTTCTTGTCTTCTTGAATTCCCTTATGAAGCTCTTTGCCGCAGGGCAGTACGGGCACGTCGGGGAGGTGAAGAGGTAAACTGTTGCTTTTTGCATCTTGTTGCCTCTCTTGTTCTTGGTGCTTCCGAAAAGCGGAGGTTCTATTTAAATCAACCGGAGTGCCTATGAAAGAAGGCTTTTTCAGGAGGCACTCTCACCAGGAAGAGAGCTCTGAATCCACCTTGCCGAGCCAGGATTTCAGGGTTGAGAGCACAGCCCTTCTTATCTCTTCCTTGCTGTCAAGGGTGTAGGAAAAGCAGTATCCTCCCCCCTCAATGTTCATCTGCTTCTGGCGAAGAACCCCTGCATCGCTGAGCTTTTTCAGTGCTTTCTGTGCTGTGGAAAGCCCTATCCTCATTGAAGATGCCAGCTTGGATGATGTGAATTCCTCTCCAATGTGCCTAAGAAGAAAAGAGAGGATTCTGTACTCAGCCCTTGTGAGCCCCAAACTGCACTTGACAATCTCGT
>CAYVGP010000153.1:0-2881 GCA_964451135.1 uncultured Methanosarcinales archaeon | reverse complement strand
ATTACAGGCGATTTCGCAGGTGCGCCCCATGATCACCAAAACAATCAAAAAGATCATTATGGCAGTGGCCTCATCACGACTGAGGAGGCTGAGGTACGAGTCAGGGCTCTTCGCAGCTTCCCGCAAGGACATTGAGACCGGATACAATAACGCATGGCTGAGGGACAACATATACGAGAGCCTCGGCTTAATGGCAGTTAAGGACAGGGAATCCATAAGGGAGATGTACCATCGCCTTTTTGACTACTTCATAAAGCACGAAGCAAAAATAGACAGGGCGATAAAAAGAAAGCCGAGCAATGCCGATGATTACCTTCATCCCAGGTTCTGCCCCTTCACACTTAAAGAGTTTGACGAGCCATGGGGGAACAAGCAGAACGACGCAGTAGGGGCATTCCTCTTCCAGGTCGGGGAGCTTTACCGCGCAGGGTACGAAACAATACGAAACGAAAAGGACATTGCAATACTCCAAAAGCTCGTCAGCTATCTTGAGAGCATCCAGTACTGGAAGGACCCTGACAACGGAATGTGGGAGGAGGCAGAGGAGCTGCACGCAAGCTCCATCGGGGCGTGCGTGGCAGGGCTCAAGAGCATAAGGGGGATTGTTGATGTCAATCCAAAGCTGATAAGCAAAGGGATAAGGGCATTGCAAAAACTCCTTCCGAATGAGTCCCCCTCAAAGTTTGTTGACCTTGCCCTGTTGTCCCTCATATATCCCTACAATGTTGTTTCCCCTGCCCAGAGGGGTGTGATTCTCAAGAACGTTGAGAAACACCTTGTGAGAAAGCGGGGAGTTGCAAGATACTTGGGGGACAGGTACTACTACCTCAACGGCGAGGCAGAATGGTGCTTCGGGTTTCCCTGGCTTGCAAAGATATACAAGGAGATGGGCAACAAAAGAAAATACTTCCTTTACCTTCTCAGGACCCTGAGAGTCATGAAGCTCAACGGAGACATCCCTGAGCTATACTACGCCAGCTCAAGAAGGCACAACCAGAACACGCCCCTCGGCTGGACAATGGCAATGTCAATGGTTGCAATTCAGTGAGAAAATAAAAAACATGGAAAGGTGATACAATGCTGGATGAAGACGAGTTTTCAGTGCTGGAAGAGATGGACGAGGCGAAGAAGCGGAAGAACTTCAAGGCCAACATAAACAGAAAGCGCCTCTCAGACTTTGAGATGGACATGCTCTTCCTGGAGGAATAAACCCGTTTTCCAAACTGGGCGAGAATACTTGGGTAAATCACTTTGCGTTCAGGATGTAGATTCTCTTGGAAAGGCTCCTGTGGATTCGGATGGTTGCGATTCTCTTAAATAAAATCCCCGTCCTTTTCATAATTCTTTCAACACTCTCATCATTTGGAAACGAGGCAGCGCACACAACCCCTGCCTTCCTCACTGCTTCAATAAACCTTTCATAAAGCCCCATCAGGTTTTTCGGGGAGGTGTTCCTGCCGAACGGCACCTCTGTCACAACCGCAACGCGCTTCTCTGCATCAGGCCCTCTTCCAATGCTCTCAATCAAGGACACCCCGTCGCCGCATCTTATCTCAGAAGGAATGCTGTAATGCTGAAGGTTTTTCCTGCACTTCTCGGCAACATCATCCCTTATTTCCGCCCCCACAACGCGGAACCCAAGCATTCCTGCCTCCACAAGTATTCCCCCGACGCCGCAAAAGGGGTCAACTATTGCGCCCTTCTCTAAGCCTGTTATGTTTATCATCCCTCTTGCCAGCTTCGGGCTCATTGATATCGGGAGCATCTCGGGCTTCATGTGGGGCTTTCTCTGGTTGTAGCTCTTGTCAAGGGGAATGCTTCTCCCTGCAACAAGCAGAGCGCCTGAGCCGGCAACAACAAACACGTCCCTTCCCTCTGCCCCGGCATCTGCCCTTATTTCTCTCCCTGCCAGCTCTTCAATCCTTTCTATCAGAGTCTCTGCCGCCCTCTTTTTCTCTTCCTTGCCCAGCCCGCTTTTTAGGAACCTTACGTAAGCATCTTTCCCGTCAGGCAGGGGAAACACCGCCTCCTTAATTCCTGAGAGGAGCTGTTCCCTTTTCCCTGCCCAGCCGAGTTCTGCAGCGAGCAGGGCATACGCAATCCTTGGGCATAACTCAGGACTTTTAACCTCTCCAAGAATTATTCTTCCGTGAGCGCTCATGCGCACTGGTTTGCACAGCCTCGCAAACTCTTCTTTCCCAATACTTATTGAGTCTCCTGACAGAACAAGCGCAACCCTACTTGCCTTTCCCTTTATTTTTTCCATCATTGGATAGAGAATTCAGTTTCTTGAAGCCCACCCACACCAGCACTATCAGGGCGAGCCCGAGGAGCAGGAACCTCTCCACGTCCCCGAGGTCTCCCCAGTACCTCACAGTGCCGTAAAACAGGGTAAGGGTTCCCCCGCCCATTATTCCCGATGCAACAGAATCTATGCTTATAAAGAGGCTTCCTGAGACAAGGGCGATGACTCCTATTATGAGGGCTGTTATGAAAACCCCCTTGTTGTACCCCTCTCTCTTTTTCTCAAACTCATCCACGCATTTCTTGTACTCAGGGTTGGCGTCCCTGCACTTGCCTGTCTGCACGCATGTGCCGTTGGAGCAGTCCTGCTCGCACCAGCACTCTCCCTTAAACGGCCTTGGAGCAGGAGGGACTGGCTCTGCTCCCTCTTGCATCTCAGGGCATTTGTCCACTGACACAAACGAGGGGATGCCTGAGCAGAAGTCATTCATTCTCGGCTCTGGGTAAAAAGTCCTGATTCCGTAAATCACGAACAGCAGGAACACTATGGCTATGCTCACTGCGAGTATCTTCTCTTTTATGTTCATACGCCTTTGCGTGTTCCCTCTCTTTTTATGCTTTTCTGATTATAACACAA
>CAYVGP010000152.1:0-2910 GCA_964451135.1 uncultured Methanosarcinales archaeon | reverse complement strand
AGCAAGGCACGCTTCTGCCTCTTGCCTCCCTTGAGGAGCTTTACAGGAAAGTGCCGAGGGACAAAGAGGTTGTTGTTTATTGCAGGAGCGGGATGCGGGCCAGCTACTCTTGGTTCGTGCTCTCCCAGGTTCTCGGTTACCAGAGAGTCAAGCTCTTTGACGGCTCAATGATAGAATGGGAGCAGAAGAACCTGCCCACAGAGTCCTGACAATGGCGCCCAAAGAACACGCCGGCGTTTTTTTGGTGAGAAAAGTATGGCTTCCTGCGCTTCTAATAACACTTCCTGTGTTCCTGGTTTTCGGCCTTGTGACTGCTGTTATTCCCAACCCTTTTTTTGTGAGGATGACGCCCCTCACGTGGCTTGACTACTTTCTCCTCGTTTCCACTTCCCTGCTTATCGGGCTGTACCTCTCTGTGCTGAGGTATATGAAGAAGTCAGGAAAGTGCGCAATTACAGCTTCAGGTGGCGGCGTACTGGGGTTTCTTGGATTCAGCTGCGTTGTGTGCAACAAGCTACTCGTGGTGCTGCTCGGCGTTGCGGGAGTACTGACGTACATAGAGCCGTACCGCTACATCCTCGGCTTCGGGGGGCTTGTGCTTCTGCTTTACGCTGTTGCCTCCTCCTTTTCTAAGGCAGGCGCGCATGCTTAGTTGCTCGCTTCTTCACTGGTAGAAAAAGCTCTTGTACTCGTTGTCAAGCATCAGGGAGCTGTGGCTTATTATTGATTCCCCGAACAGCTCTTCAATCTCCTCAACTATGCTGTAGAACCTTTCTGGAGAGGGCACCTCAAACATCGGCTCAAGGTTCCAATCAGAAAGCACCTCTCTTGTGTTTATTGCGTTCTCCTGCATGTGGAAGTACTCCAAGAGCTTGTGCTTCTGGTCGCTTGACTTAAGCCGTATCAGCATCTTAAAGCTCAGGAACCCCATCTTCTTTGTGTTAAGGGAAACAGTGTACTTCTGTATAACCCTGCTTTTTTCCATCTTCTTTATCCTGTAGGCCACTGCTTTGGGGGTGAGCTTTATTCTTTTCGCTATCTCCAACAGGCTGGTTCTGCTGTTCTGCGACAAAACGCCCAGTATCGCTTCGTCCTTTTCGTCAAGGTTTATGTTGCCAGGGCTGTCAATATGCTGCGTTACATGGATGTCCTTGCCCCTGAGGTACTTTCTTCCAAAGAAATACGTTTCAATTGTGAGGGAAATCTCAAACGAGGACCAGTACTCTGAGTAGTTGTCGCAAAGCCTGTTCTTCACCTCATTTAGCTCTGAGAGGCTGTTTACGACTATTCCCAGGAGAAGGTCCCAGCTTCCCTTGCAGCTGTTGACATAGACTATCTCCGGCTGCTTAACAAAGAAGTCAATCATCTCCATCTTAAGGGGCACAGTAACGTTCCTGTATTTGAGGAATATCTCGCAATGAACCTTTCCCCTCTTTGCAAGGCTTATTATTGTGGGGTAGCCCTTGATTATTCCGCTCTTCTCCAATTTCTGTATCCTGTAATGCGCACCCTCCTTGCTGAGCCTCGCAGCCTTTCCGATAGATGAGAGAGAGTTTCTTGAGTTGCAGTCAAGCTCGCAGAGCACCGCCATGTCAACTTTGTCAATCATTTTCTTAACTTGTAATTAGCAGTCTTATAAATACGTTTCCTTTTGTGGGGAAAATCAGTGCAAACTATTAATAACGTACGCATCATTCCCTTTAAGATGGCAGGCGGGAACTGTTGCGGGCCAGACGAAAGCATCGGGAAAAAACAAGACCAGGGGGAAATAAGGGAATACTGCGGCCTGTGCGGCAAGCGGATTAATCCCTCACTCATGGTCAGGCACTCAGGGAAGTGCTTCTGCTGCCGCGACTGCTTGCAGCGCTTCAAGCAGTTTTGGCCTGCCAGGAATAAGATTGCGACAAATTAGGGAGGTGAAATGCAATGCCTTTGCTTGGTTTGATTAAGGAGAAGTGCGCATACTGCAAACAAAGGATAGGGAAAGACAGCGAGGTCTGGAGAAACGTCAAGATTTACGGCTATGTGGGCACATTCAGAAAACCCTTTTGCTCTGAGGAGCACGCTGACCTCTTTGAGAAAGAAACAAGGGAAATGCAGAGGAACAAGAAGGGAGGGGGCGGCTGCTGCGGATAACTGCTGCTCGCATCCTTAAACCCTTCAAGAGGCGGTGCCCAAATGAACGAGAGGTGCAATGAAAAGGCCCTGGGTTATGCAGGTGCAATAGTTTCAGCCATTGGAATGCTCCTGCTCGGAATACTTGCGAACCTCGGGATTTACGTTAATGCAGCAAAGATGATGGAGCAATGGCATATGTTCTTCTCTTTGAGCTTTGCCGGCATCCTGGGGGGAATGATTGAGGCTGCTGTGATATCATTCATAGCACTCTATGCCTTGGCATGGTTTTACAACAGACTCTCGGGAAAATAACTGCAGAGTAGCGGGATTGTGCGAATGAACCGGAGGTGGTTTGAAATGTACGGATACAAAAAGGAAGTTGATTACAGCTATGAGAAAGCTGTTGAGAGGGCGAGAGAGGAGCTTCAGAAGGAGGGCTTTGGCGTGCTTACAGAGATAGACGTTAAGGCAACGCTGAAAAAGAAGCTGGACATAGACTACGGGAACTACATAATACTTGGAGCCTGCAACCCTCCCTTTGCCCATAAGGCGCTTGAGGCAGAGAAGGACATCGGACTCATGCTTCCCTGCAACGTGATTGTCTATGAGAGCGATGGGAAAACATTTGTCGCAGCTATTCTGCCAACAGTTGCCATGGGAATGATTGAGAATGATGCTCTTAAGGAGATTGCAGAAACAATCGAGGGAAAGCTCAAGAAGGTAATAGACAGCTTATGAGCGCAAGACCGGGGTCTTCAAGAAGTCTTCAAGAAAGGTTCTGCATCAGGGATG
>CAYVGP010000151.1:0-2956 GCA_964451135.1 uncultured Methanosarcinales archaeon | reverse complement strand
GGCGCAAAAAGCGGAAACGCCTCAAAAGCCCTCCTTGTCCTTGCGGCCCTCATTCTTGTCAGCGCTGTTTCCTTCTCAGCATACTACATACCAAAGCTTGTTTCCATCCAGCAGACGCCTGAGCTCCTTCTTGACCTCAATGTTGACCCTGTCAGGCTTGAGGTTTCGCCGGGAGAAGAGCTCATATTCATCAAGGGGGTTGACAGCTTGGGAACAAAAAAGAGGTATGACGTGAGGCTTGTGCACAACGCAATCCACATAGCATCAGGCAGGGTAATAGCAACAAAGACAGAGACCTTGGCTGTTGAGACAAGGGCCTCAACCCAGACCAGGCTTCTTCTTCCGAAAAACGCTCCTGAGGGAAACTATCTGCTGAAAACAAGGGCCTTCTACGACTCAAACCAGGCAGAGGCCTCATTCCTGTTTGTGGTGAGAAAGGAAGGGGGCGTTGCTCCTGCTGGGAACGAGACAACTGCACCGCAGCCTGAGAAGAAGGAAAGGCCTGTTGAGACGTGCTTTGACGGTGTCAAGAACCAGAACGAGGAGGGGGTGGACTGTGGCGGGGTTTGCAGGCCGTGCGAGCACAGGGACAAGCTCAGCGCGGATGACGCGCTTTCAGAGGTTGCGAAAAAGGCGAAAGAGAACCCAGAGGCAGCTCTTTTGCTGTGCGAAAGAATGCCGAAGAAGAGGGAGAAAGACGAATGCACGACATCAGTGGCTGCCGAGGCAGGGGTAAGCGCCTACTGCTCAAGGGTCTCCATTGTCTCGCTCAGGGACTCATGCTACATGCGCTTTGCCCTCCAGAACGACTTTTCTGTCTGCGAAAAGGTGAGCAATTCATACCTCAAAAACTCCTGCTTCACTCTTGCCTCAAGAAGAGCTACCTGATTTTTCCCTTCTCTATGTTGCGGTCAACAACTATCTTTTTGCCCTCAGCGCTGAGGGCTTCGCCTTTGAACACCGGCGAGCCGTTCTCAACCTTCAGTCCGAGAGAAAGGAACTTGTCAATTGTTATCTCCTCTTTTGAGGGCTGCGCGCCCTTTGGGGCAACAAAGGCGCCCGGCTCTGCGTGAGGGGCAAGCAGAAGCCCGAGCCTGCCGTCTCCTTCAGCTGCGAGAAGCATTCCCTGGCTTTCCACGCCTCTTATTCTCGCCTTCTGCAGGTTGGCAACAACAACTATGCGCTTGCCCAATAGCTCCTCACCTGAGTAGTGCCCCCGAAGCCCGGCGACGAGCTGCCTCTGCTCCGAGCCCAGGTCAATTTTCAGGACATAGAGCTTGTCAGCGTCGGGGTGCTCCGCAACATCCGTGATTTCAGCAACCCTGAGGTCAAGGGGCCACTCTGATTTGCCCAGCTCAATGTCTTTCTCAATCTTTTTGAGGACTATCTCTGCCTTTGATGTTTTGTGGTTTGGGAAAACCCTTCCTATGTCCTCCCAAGCAAGGGATTTCAGGTTAAGCTGCTCCTCAATCCTTTCTGTGAAAAGCGGAAGCACAGGCTTAAGCGCGGTGTTCAGCCATGCAGCCATGGTCAGGCAGGTGCTGAGAACCTTTAAGCATTCCTTCTTGTCTTCCCTTACCAGTTTCCACGGCTCTTTCTCCTGAAAGTACTTGTTGCCGAGGCTGCCTGCCTCAAGAACCTTCATTGTGGCTTCCCTGAACTCCACCTGCCCAAAGAGGCGCCCCGCTTCTGAAAGCACGCTCTTGGCTTTTGCAAGAATCTCGTCGTCAAACTCGTCCCCTGTTGAGCCGTTGAAGTGCTTTTGGAGGAAGGAGAGGGTTCTGTAGAAAAAGTTGGCGATGTTGGCAACTAATTCGTTGTTGACTTTTGACTTGAAGTCAGCGAGGTCAAGGTCTATGTCGCTCGTGGTCTTTGCGAGGCTTCTTGCATAGTAAAACCTGAGGTGCTCGGGATTAACGTAGTCAAGGAACTCCCTTGCTGTGAGAAAGGTTCCCCTGCTCTTTGACATCTTCTCCCCGTTGACTGTCAGGAAGCCGTGCACGACCACGTTTTCAGGAAGCGCGAAACCGGAGCCCATGAGCACAGCAGGCCAGAAAAGAAGATGGAAGTAGACTATGTCCTTGCCGATGAAGTGTATCACTCTCCCGTTCTTCCAGTAGTCGTCAATGCTCTCATTGTTTTTGTCGCAGTAGTTCTTTGCAGACGCGATGTAGCCGATTGGGGCGTCAAGCCATACGTAGTAGTACTTGTCCTCCTCCCCCGGTATCTTGAACCCGAAATAGGGGCCGTCCCGTGAGATGTCCCAGTCCTCGAGCCCTGCGTCTATCCACTTCAAGACATGGTTCTTAACCTCTTTTTGGAGGTGCGGGTTGCCTGTTATGTAATTCCTGAGCTTTTCTGAGAAGCTGCTCAGGCGGAAGAAGTAGTGCTTGGACTTTCTTCTCACAGGAGCCGAGCCGCAGAGCGTGCATCTCGGGTTTATCAGGTCAAGAGGGGTGTATGTTGAGTTGCACTTCTCGCACACGTCCCCGTACTGGTCCTCTGCCCCGCACTTGGGGCATGTGCCCTTAACGTACCTGTCAGGCAGGAACCTCTTGTCCTTTTCGCAGTAGGCCTGCTCAACCTCTTTTGTGTATATGTGTCCGTTCTCCTTGAGCTTCAGGAAGATTAAGTCCGCGTATTCCTTGTTCTCAGGGCTGTTCGTGGTGTAGTAGTTGTCAAAATTTATCAGGTATGCTGCAAAGTCCTGCTGGTGCTCCTTGTGGTATTTCGCAATAAGCTCCTCAGGCGTTATGCCCTGCTTGCTCGCGTTTATCTCTATTGGCGTTCCGTGCGTGTCGTCGGCGCAGCAGTATATGGCTTTTTCGCCAATAAGCTTTAGGAACCTCACAAATATGTCTGTCTGTATGTACTCCACAAGGTGGCCTATGTGTATTGGGCCGTTTGCGTAGGGCAGCGCGCTTGTCACGAGTATTTTCTTTTTCGTTGGGGCCAT